>JASLHP010000325.1 GCA_030149625.1 Solirubrobacteraceae bacterium | reverse complement strand
GAGCGTGGACGCGCTCGTCCAGCCCGCGTGCGGCCCGTCGATGATCGCGTACGTGAGCGACGCCAGCGCGGCGATCACGAGCAGCTGCCCGACGGGGTCGATGCGACGTGCCCGCGCCGCGCGCGATTCGGGCACGAACAGCGCGGTCAGGACGATCGCGGCGAGCGCGATCGGCACGTTGATCCAGAAGATCGAGCGCCAGCCGATCGTCTGGGTCAGGGCGCCGCCGACGATCGGGCCGAGCGCGAGGCTGATGCCGACGGTCGCCCCCCAGGCCCCGATCGCACGGCTGCGCTCGCGTGGATCGGTGAAGACGTTCGTGATGATCGACATCGCGACGGGGTTGAGCATCGATCCGCCGATCCCCTGCACCGCCCGCGCCGCGATCAGCCAGCCGAGCGTCGGCGCCAGGCTGCAGGCGAGCGAAGCGCCCGCGAACACGCAGAGGCCGGTCTGGAAGGTGCGCTTGCGCCCCAGCCGGTCGCCGGTCGAGCCCGCGAGCATGAGGAAGCTGGCGATCACGATCGTGTACGCGTCGACGGTCCATTGCAGACCGGAGAGCGAGGCGTCGAATTCGTGGCGGATCGAGGGCAGCGCGACGTTCACGATCGTGTTGTCCATCGCGACGATCAGCAGGCTCATGCAGCAGATCGCGAGGATCGCGTTGCGCCGAGCGTGGCTCAGCTCCTCGGTAGCGTTCACCCGACTTGTTCTAGCGCGAGGCTGCGAGGAGGCCGAAGATGGCGAGCATCGATGAGATCGAGATCGCGGACGAGCCGCAGCGCTGGGCCGCGCTCGGATTCGAGCTTGACGGCGACGTCTGCCGGCTGGCGGGCGTGGACGTGCGGCTGACCGGGGTGAGCGAGGGGGAGGGGGTGCGCGGCTGGTCGCTGCGCGACATCGCGACCGACGAGCTCGACGGCCTGGCGACCGCGCGCTCGGACGCGCCGGAGCGCGAGCCCGCCGGGACCCACCCCAACGGCGTCGTCGCGATCGACCACGTCGTCGCCTTCTCCCCGGACCTCGACCGCACCGTCGCAGTGCTGGAGGAGGCAGGCCTGGACCTGCGCCGCATCCGCGAGGAGCCCACGCCCGCAGGGGCGCCGCGCCAGGCGTTCTTCCGGCTCGGGCGCGAGATCCTCGAGGTGGTGCAGATACCGAGCCGCGCCTCCGAGCAGCGCGACGGCCCCGCCCGGCTCTGGGGCCTCGCGCTGCTGGCGGAGGACATCGACGGCGCCGCCGCCACGATCGAGGGGGCCGGCGAGCCGCGTGACGCCGTGCAGCCCGGCAGGCGGATCGTCACGCTCGGTCGCGGCGCCGGGCTGGCCGTGCCGCTCGCGCTGATCAGCATGGAGCCGGTGGCATGAGCGAGCAGCGCTGGCAGCAGGTCGACGACTTCGTCGAGGGGGCGCTGATCGGCGAGGACCCCGTGCTCGACGCGGCCCTCGCGGCCAGCGCGCAGGCAGGGCTGCCCCCGATCGCGGTGACCGCCAGCCAGGGCCGTTTCCTGAACCTGCTGCTGCGCGTCCACGGCGCGCGCAGGGTGCTGGAGCTGGGCACGCTCGGCGCCTACAGCACGATCTGGATGGGGCGGGCGCTGCCTGCCGGCGGGCGGATCGTGACGCTGGAGCTCGACCCGGCCTACGCCGAGGTCGCACGCGAGAACCTGCGCCGAGCGGGGCTGGACGAGAAGGTCGAGATCCGGGTCGGCCCCGCGCTCGATTCGCTCGCAGAGCTGCGGAGCGGGGGAGTGGAGCCGTTCGACGCCGCCTTCATCGACGCCGACAAGCAGCGCACGCCCGAGTACTTCCTCGAGGCGCTGGAGCTGGTGCGGCCCGGTGGGTTGATCGTCGCCGACAACGTGGTGCGGGGCGGCGCGCTCGCCGACCCGGACAGCGCCGACGCCGGCGCGCGCGGGATGCGCCGGTTCATCGAGCTCGCGGGCGCCGAGCCGCGCGTGACCGCGACGACGATCCAGACCGTCGGCGCGAAGGGCTACGACGGCTTCACGCTGGTGCTGGTCGAGCCCTAGCCGGCGAGGATGTTCGCCGCCGTGCGGTGCGCGAGCGACATGATCGAGATCATCGGGTTCACGCCCGGCGCCGTCGGGAAGGCCGAGGCGTCGCCGATCCACACTCCCGGCGTGTCATGGAGCTGGCCGCGCCCGTCGGCGACCGACTCCTGCGGGTCCGAGCCCATGCGGCAGGAGCCCATCTGGTGCGCGGTGAACGCCGCCACGTCGTTCGCCGCCAGCGAGCCCACCTCGATCTGCGCCAGGAAGGCGTCGAAGTCCTCGCCCTCGCGCCAGGTGATCACGGGCTGCTGGAAGAACGTGATGATCTCCTTCGCGCCCGCAGCGCGCTGAAGGCGCGCCAGCTCGACGATCGCGCGGCGGAACAGCTTCGCGTCGGTCTCGTCGGCGAACGACCAGCGCGTCACCGCGCGGCCGTGCTCGTCGATCACGACCTGACCCTCGCCGTGGTCGCGGGCGACGGAGATGAACGGCGCGATGTTCGCGAGCTGGGACATCGTCTGCTTGTGCGCGGCGCCGTCCTCGAACGGCAGCGACATCGCGACGATCGCCGGGGCGACGGTCGTGGCCTCGATCAAGAAGCCCCAGTCGCCCTCGGCGTGCTTGAACTCGTCGGACAGCGCCGACTGGATCTGCCCGATCCAGCCCTCGATCGCCGTCTCGTAGACGCCGCCGACCAGCGCGGCGGGGTGAAGGCGCAGGTGGCGCCCGGCGGCCGGGCCGCCGATCCCCGAGCGCAGCAGCAGCGCGGGTGACTCGATCGCGCCCGC
>JASLHP010000160.1 GCA_030149625.1 Solirubrobacteraceae bacterium | reverse complement strand
CGGCTGGTCCTGGTCGACCCCAAGCAGGTCGAGCTCAACCACTACGAGGAGGTCCCGCACCTCCTCACGCCGGTCATCACGAGCCCGCGCAGCGCGGCCAACGCGCTCCAGAACCTCGTGCGCGAGATGGAGTGGCGCTACGGGATCATGGCCATGGCGCGCACCCGCAGCCTGGACGAGCTCAACAAGGCTCGACGGCGCCGCGGCGAAGCGGCGCTGCCCTACATCCTGGTCGTGATCGACGAACTCGCCGACCTGATGATGGTCGCCCCCGCCGACGTCGAGGACTCGATCATCCGCCTCGCGCAGAAGGCCCGCGCCGTGGGCATCCACCTGGTGCTCGCCACGCAGAGCCCGCGCGTCGACGTGATCACGGGGATGATCAAGGCGAACGTCCCCTCGCGCATCGCCTTCGCGGTCTCATCGCAGACCGACTCGCGCGTGATCCTCGACCAGAACGGCGCCGAGTCGCTGCTCGGCCAGGGCGACATGCTCTTCAACCCCGTCGGCTCATCGCGCCTGCAGCGCATCCAGGGCGCCTACATCGACGAGGCGCAGATCGCCCGGCTGACCGAGCTGTGGCGCCGCCAAGGCGAGCCGGAGCTGCGCGAGGAGCTGCTCGAGGAGGTCGAGCCGGAGGCGGGGGAGGGCTCTGAGCGAGGCCCCGACGATCTCGATCCGGATGAGGATCCGCTGCTGACCGATGCGATCCGGCTCGTCGCGGAAATGCAGACGGCATCCACGTCGATGCTGCAGCGGCGCCTGCGTCTCGGTTACACGCGCGCGGGGCGCATGATCGACATGCTCGAGCGCCGCGGCGTGATCTCAGGCTATGAAGGCTCGAAGCCGCGTCAGGTGCTCGTTACCGAGGCGGACCTGCCGAGGGTGCTCGCGGCGCTCGATCCAACGCCCACAGAGTCAGCGACTGCCGTCAGCGACTAGCCTCTGCGCTGATGCCCGAGATCGGAGCAACGCTACGCGAGGCGCGTATGCGCGCTCGCATCGACGTGTCGGAGATCGAGGCCAAGACCAAGATCCGCGCGAAGTACCTGCGCGCCCTGGAGAACGAAGAGTGGGGCCTGTTGCCCGGTCCGACATTCGTCAAGAGCTTCCTGCGCACCTACGCGCAGGCGCTCGGACTCGACGACAAGGCGCTCGTCGAGGAGTACCGGCGCCATCACGAGCGTCCGAGCGAGGCGATGCTCGAGCCGATCGTCTCCACGCCGCAGAGCCAACGCTCGGGCGCTCGCGCCCGCTCGGGTGCGGGTGGGCGCGCCGGGACGGGCGGCGGACCCTCACGCGCCTATGTGTTCGCCGTCGGCGCGATCGGGCTGGTGATCATCGTGTTGGTCGCACTGCTGGTGAGCGGCGGCGGCTCTTCGGGCAAAGGCAACGGCAACCCAAAGAATATCGCCACCACACGGCACCTCACGACCAGCAAGCACGGCCACAGAGCGTCGGCCACGCGCAGACGCGCCTCCGCCACGGACCTCGTGACGCTATCGCTGCATCCGACGGCGCTCGTCTACGTGTGCCTGATCGGTGACGGCGGGCGCAAGCTGATCCCGGGGCTCGAGCTGCAGCCCGGCGCGAGCACGCAGACTTTCCACGCCAGGCGCTTTGAGATCACGCTCGGGAACAGCTCGGTGAGGATGCTCGTCGACGGCATACCGCGCACGGTCGCGCCCTCGAGTCAGGCGATCGGCTACTCGATCACGAAGGCCTACGGGCGGCGAGCGCTGAGCGCGGGCCAGCTGCCGACGTGCAGATGAGCCGCATCGTACGCGCCGGCGTCGTCGTCACCGGCACGGAGGTGCTGACCGGCCGCGTGAGCGATCGCAACGGGCCGTGGCTGGCGGAACGGCTGCGCGAGCTGGGCGTCGACTTGGCCTACACGACGATCGTCGGCGACCGCCCGCAGGACATGCGCGCCGCGCTCGAGTTCATGGCCGCGCACGAGCTCGAGCTGATCGTGACGAGCGGCGGCCTCGGGCCGACCGCCGATGACCTGACGGCGGAGATCGTCGGTGCCTTTCAGGGTCGTGAGATGGTGCTCGACGAGGGGCTCTCGGATCGGATCGCGCAGATCGTGGCGCCGCTGATGAGACGCTGGCCGAACATCGATCCCGAGGCGATCGCGGTGGCCAACCGCAAGCAGGCGACGATCCCGCGTGGGGCGAGCGTGCTCGAGCCGGTGGGGACCGCGCCCGGGCTCGTCGTGGCGCCGGCGACAAGCGAGTCGGCGTCGCGGCGCGCGCCGACCGTCGTCGTGCTGCCCGGGCCGCCACGCGAGCTGCAGCCGATGTGGAGGCAGGCGCTCGCGAGCGAGGCGCTGCGCGCGGTGCTTGCCGGCGCGACCGTCTATCGCCAGCACACGTTGCGCCTCTTCGGCATCCCCGAGTCGGAGATTGCCGAGACGCTGCGGATCGCCGAGCGCGAGGGTGTGCGGCTGGCGGATCTCGAGGTCACGACGTGCCTGAAACGCGGCGAGGTCGAGATCGTGACGCGCTATGAGCCCGCCGCGCAGGACGCGTACGACGCGTTCGTGAGCGTCGTCGAGGGACGTCACGCGGACACGCTGTTCTCACGCGATGGCAGCACCGTCGACGAGCAGGTCGCGGCTTTGCTCAGAGGATCGCACCCGCCCGAGGGCTCGCTGCCGAGCCGCACGGTCGCGACGGCCGAGTCGTGCACCGGTGGCCTGCTGGCGGCGCGCTTGACCGAGCTCGCGGGCGCCTCGGCTTACTTCAAGGGCGGCGTCGTCGCGTACTCGAATGACGTCAAGGTCGCGCAGGTCGACGTCTCGCCTGCGCTGATCGAGACACACGGCGCGGTCTCCGCGGAGGTCGCGCGCGCGCTTGCCGACGGTGCGCGAGCACGCCTCGGCGCCGACGTCGGCGTTGGCGTCACGGGCGTGGCGGGGCCCGGCGGCGGCACCGAGCAGAAGCCTGTGGGGCTTGTGTGGCTGAGCGTCACGCTCGACGCGCGCGAGCCGCTCACGCGCTCGGTCACCCTGCCTGGAGGCAGGGTCGACGTACGCGACCGTGCGAGCACCGTCGCCATGCACCTCATCCGCCGCGCGCTGCTCGACGCCTGACCTCGCGCTCTGGAGGCGTTGACCGCGCGCTAGCATCGCGGCTGCGCGATGTCTCGGGGTGC
>JASLHP010000305.1 GCA_030149625.1 Solirubrobacteraceae bacterium | reverse complement strand
GGTGCCGGCGTTGCCGCTCGTGCCGAGCACGCCCTGCACGTCCGCTCCCGTGGATGGCGTGAGGTCGAGCAGCGATCCGGGCGCGCCCGTTTCGGGGTTGACGGTGTACTCGTACAGGTCGGGGTGCCCGGCCGTCGCCTGCGAGCCTGTGGTCAACCTGTTTGAATCGGTGAAAAGCACCTTCGAGCCGTCGCTGGACGCAGCCCAGAACTCGCCGCCGCCGCTCGGGCCTGCCGCGCCTGGTTGCGGCACGTCGATCTGCACGGTGCAGGCGTCCGTCGGAACCGTGCAGCGCCCCCCGCCCAGCGGACTTTGCGGCTCGTTGGGGTTCTCGCGGACAAAGAGCTGGCGTTCGCTTTCCGCTGTTCCGCCGACCACCTGCGTCCAGAACACGCGCGAGCCATCGGCTGAGATGTCATCGGGTGCGCCTATCCGGCTGCTCGGTCCTTCGCCGTCCGCGCCTTCGCTTTCCGCGCTGAGCACGCCGACGAAGCGAGCGTGTTCGGAGGCGGTGCCGTCCGGAAGCACGCTGACGAGGCGTGTCTCGCCGCTGCCCGAGTCGTACAGATTGCAAACATACGCGCGATCGGAGCATTCGCTCGCTACCGCGGAATCCGCAGTGAGCTTGGAATTCGTCATGAACAGCACGTCGGAGAACGCGCTCACGCCTCCCTGACCCGCGTTTGCGCCGGCGAACTGACCGCTACAGGGGGCGGGCGGCGCTTCGAGCTCGCTCATGAGCGAGTGGTACTGCGCGTCAGCGGTGGTGTAGGAGAACAGTGGCAGCGCTTCCTTGTCGCATCCGGCCGGGGCGAGCGGCGTCGCGTTCGGCAGTTCGGGGAGTTCTCTCGTGCCGTTGAAGTCCGGCTCGAACACCCCCTCCGCGAGATCCGGCGAGAAGCCCTCGAAGTGGAACGCGGCGGAGGGCGTTATGTCGGTCTGTGTCCAGCCGGCCGCCGTACGCGCCGCGAAGTAGTTGTTACCCGAGAGAGCGCCGGTCGCGCCCCCGCCCCCTTCGGGCGGTGGATCGCCGGCGTACACGACCGCCTCGCCATCGGCCGCCGCCCGCATGAGCAGCCCGGTCCCGTCGGCCTGGTTTGGCAGCGGCACCTCCGGTGGGTACACGTCGTCGTTGGACGAGGGCGAGGACACCAGTTCGTCCACGCGCCCGTCCGGGAGGCCCGAGCCGCCCAGGCCCGTGCCACTCGTGCGGAAGGCGAGGTCGAAGCCGTAACTGGTGCCCGCCGCGCTCGTGGCCACGAAGCGGTAGTGATAGCCCGATTGGGGCGTGAGCCCCGCGAGCCGCACCGTCACCTTCGTGTAGCGCGAGGAGGCCGGCAGCACGAATTCCGAGCTGCTGGCACCGTAGGCGTCCGTCGGCCCATATTCCACGCGATAGCGCGCCACCTGCGCGAGCGTGTCGATCTCGGCCGAGACCGATGCTTCTGCCGAGCTCGAGTCGCCAGTCGACTCGGCTTCGATCGCCGGGCTCGACGTCGGGGTGTAGGTGCGCACTTCGTCGGCGGATCCGCCCGCGACGTACACGACACCCGCGCTGTTGACGGCCAAACCGCTGCCGGTTTCCAGACCGAAGTGCGCGAAGGTTTCGGTGACTTGGTTTCCTGGAGTGTAAGCACAGGGACTGCCAGTGGTGCATTCTTCGGCGCCACGCATCGCAAAGATTTCGTGTCGCTGATCGATGAACGCTTCGCCGGTGGAATCATCTACCGCCATGCCACTGACTTCGGTTCCGAGTTCGAATTCGGAGGTTCCTTCGACGGGCTTGAGGTAGCGAAGGTCGCCGATCAGCGTGGCCCCGGTTGGAGACAGCTTTGATTCTTGGTCGTAGAAATCGCCGCTCTGATCGACGGCGAAGCCGGTGTGGCGATCGCCATAGCCTTGCGCGTGCGCCGTCGATCCGGCTCCGAATTCCGCCGTCGGCACGTTGGGCTGATCGTCGTCCAGTGCCGCGACCGCGTTGCCGTATGAGTCGACGAACACGTCTCCTTCCCGGTTCACGGCGACTCCCCAGATCCTTTCGGTGAAAGGCCCACCAGAGCCTTCGCTGATCGTCCCCAGGTATTTCCCGTCAGCTTCGAACTTGTCGATCACGTCGTGTTCGCTGTCATCGACGTAGACATCGCCACGCGAGGGATCCAGCAGGTCGGTCGAGTCATCGATCGCGATCGAGCTGCCTTCGGCCGAGAGCGCGAAGCTGCCGGCGGGGGTGTCGGCGCCGTCGAGCTCGCCCTTGTAGGCGCCTTCCGGCCCGAACCACTCGACCCGGTTGTTGTTCGTGTCGACGACGTACACGTCGCCTTCGTAGCCAGGCGCGGCTTCCTCGACGGCGAGGGTGGTGGGATCGCTGAGCTGGCCGGGTTCCGCGCCGGCGCTGCCGAACGAACCCGTGAACACGTGGGTCGTTTCAGCGGCCGCCGGCTGCGCGAGCACGATCGCCGCCAATAGCGTGAGCGAGAGCACGCAGACGAGCACGGACGCTCGTCGCGCGAGCGCCCGGGTGAGCCGCAGAGCTCCCGCCCGCGGCGATTCCGCGGAGCTCGAGCATGAGGTCGTGAGACGAACTTCGAGAGGTCCTACGTGCCGCATGCCGCATCCCATCCCTTCGCCGCGTTGAGTTCCGTGTTGCCTGTGCTGCCGATCGTGCGTTG
>JASLHP010000260.1 GCA_030149625.1 Solirubrobacteraceae bacterium | reverse complement strand
CGACCGCCGACGCGCGCGTGTTGTCGGCGGGCACCGCCTACATCACCGATGTCGGCATGACCGGTCCGCGCGGCGGCGTGATCGGCGTCAAGCGCGAGCAGGCGATCGAGTCGCTGCTGACGCAGATGCCGATCCGCTTCGAGACCTCGGAAGAGGACCCGTGGCTGATGGGCGTGCTGATCAGCTGCTCACAGCGGCTGCGCGCAGATTCGATCGAGCAGGTGCTGATGCCACGACCATCGGCGGCGGGTCGCTGAGACGTCCCAGCAGGGCGACGATCGCGAGCGGAAAGAACCACGGGATGTAAAGGTAGAACCAGTGTTCGATGCCGAGCTGCTCGGCGAGGATCACCGCCGCGCAGGCCGCCGCCAGCCCGACGACGTCGTGACGCCGAGGGACGACGGCCAGCGCCAGCGCGAGCACGACGGCGGCCACCTCGACGACGTGCTCGAGACCGTGCAGCCCGTACAGCCCCCAGACCGAGAACGGCGAGCCGCGTTCTGCCTGGTAGACGATCGTGCGCTCGTAGATCGTGTGCGGCGTGTCGTGGCGCAGAGCGGGGATGAACGCGAGCGCGAGCGCGCCCGCGAAGGCGACGGCATAGACCACCAGTGCGCGCGCGCGGCGAGCGCGAGAACGCTCGTCCAGACCGTGCGTGGCCAGCACTGGCGCGAGCGCCAGGGGCGCGAACTTGGTGATGCCCGCGAGCGCCGCGAGCGCACCGCGCCCAGCGCGCGCCGCCTCGCCGCGGTAGCTGGCGGCGAGCACCGCCGCCAGCACGAGCGCGCCGACGAGACTGTCGTT
Organism: Solirubrobacteraceae bacterium; assembly: GCA_030149625.1. Next base: position 5,481 of record JASLHP010000260.1, on the reverse strand, counting down.
GGAGTTGCTCTCGAGCGCGTACAGCGTGAACGGGTAGGCCACCCACGCGTAGGCGAGCGCCACCCCGAGCGTCGGGCCGCGCATGCGCCGCCCAATCAGAAACAGGAGCGCGGTGGCGAGCAGGTCGAAGAAGATCGCCGCCGCGTGCGCCGCGGGCAGATCGTCCCATTTGCCGCTCCAGCCGAAAGCCTGCTCGAACGGCACGTAGACCTCGTAGTTGAAGGGCCCATAGGTGTCGCCGTGTTCGTTGTCCGCGGGCCAGTCCGCGTAGAGCCGTTGGCCACCGACGACCTTGCTCGCGCCGATCACGCCCGCGTAGCCAACGTCGATCACGTTGGAGTCGGTGACGTTCAGCGCGATGCGGAAACCCAGCAGGAATACGACGCCGAGCGCGAGCCACGGCGCCGGCACGAGCAGACGCAGCCGCGGCGGCTTACGTCCCAAGGCGCGGGGATTCGCCCGGCGTCGCAGCAAGGCGAGCATACGCGCGAGCAGATACAGCAGTGGCGGGTAGGACAGCGGCACCGACGCATAGATGTGAGCGCGGTTGAAGAACGCGAGCGACACCGAGAACGACAGCAGCACGAGCAGGTCGAGATGCAGCAGCGAGAACGGCCGGCGGAAGTCGATGAACGGCAAGATGAACAGCAGGCACAGCGGCAGCCAGATGTAGAGAGCGTTTACGTGCCTGCCGAAGGCGCCCGGGTAGCCGCGTGCCATCGTCCAGGCCACCTGGAATCCGATCCACTGTTCGACGACCCGTCCGTCGTCGTCGTCGATGACGACGAGGCCGACCTCCTTCTTGCCGCCACGCGTGAAGTAACTGACCTGCCATTGGAAGGAGCCCTTGAGGTAGACGTCTCCGAAGGAGCCGCGGTATTCGCCGCGCAACGCGCGCATCTCGGGAAGGCGGTTGGCGATCGCCAGCACCTGTTCGGAAAACAGCCGATGTGCGGCCGGGGGCACGTCCGAGAGCGTCACCGGCACCGGCGTTTCCGCACCGGTGACGGCGGGGGAGCTCGTGGCACTCGTGAGCGTGGAGCCGCGCGCGCCGCTGGTCGCGCCGCGTGCCGGCGTGCCGCGATGCGCGGCCGAGGCGGCGGCGGGAGCGGGCGCGAGGCCGAGCGCGACGCCCACGGCGAACGCGGCTAGGGCACGGGCGTGCATCGAGCGAGCGTAACGGCGTCAGCGCTGAGGATCGAGCCCGAAGTGACGCAGCACGAGCGGCGCGACATCGCGGATCGCCCACTGCTCGGGCTCGGGCTCGGGCAGCGCGACGCCGCCCAGCACGAGCGCGCCGAGCGAGTCGGAGGCGTGCAGCGAGCCGTGGCTGCCGCCGCCAACGTGCGCCTGGCGACCCCAGTCGAGGAACTCGAAGCCGGGGGCGGCCGACAGCAGCACCTCACCGGAGTTGGGACACGTGAGCGCCGCCCAGGAGCGCGCGAGCGCGTCGGGGTAGGAGGGCGTGAGCAGCAGATCCTCGCGGATGCTGCCATCGATCGCGGCGAGCGCGCCGTCGAGACTCCACGACGCGCCGCGCGCGTCGCGGACGGTGCCGCCCGGGGCGAATCGCAGCTCGCCGTGAGCCGGGCTCGAGATGACGGCCTCGCGCGGCGCGTCGTGGGCGTCGCGCTCGAGCCACAGCACGAGGTCGACGCCGTCGATCGCGAGCGCCAGCGCGACAACCGACGCTCGCATGGCGTCGCGCTCGGCCTCGTTCAGTGCGTACACCATCGCGGCGCGCTGCGAAGGGCATACGGCGATCCTAGGCGCGGTGGCCAGCGGTCCGTCCTGCGATCCGCGGGCGCTGCGCGGCGGACGCGCGGGACCGAGCACACCCAGCTCGGCGAGCTCGTCCTGCAGCGCGATCGTGTCGGTGACCGGCGCCTGCGAGTGATCGGCCATCGCGATCACCGCGTGCTCGGCGAGGAACTCCTCGACGCCGCCGGCGGCGTTCATCACACGCGCGAGCTGCAGGTCGGCCTGGCCGATCGAGTGCACCTGGGCGTCCGGGCCGTGCTTGTGCGAGTACCAGTCGTTGTCCGGGAGCGACAGCAGCAGGAAGTCGAACAGGTCGTGCTCGACCATGTAAGCGGACACGCACCCGGAGTGCTTGTCGCGCACGCCGGGCATGCCCAACCCCGAGCGGCAGCCGGTGCTCTGCGAGGCGAAGATGTCGGCATAGAACAGCTCGCGCGGGCCCATCACCGGATGGCGCATGAGCGCGGACGCGACGCGCGTCAGGGCGGTGTCGCGCTGCGGCTCATGGCGGTGGCGCCCCCGGTACATCAGATATGTGGTCCCGGCGGTGCGCACGTCGGCGTCGTCGAGCGTCTCGAACAGCGTCGGCGTCCGCGATGCGAGGTGGGCGCGGTTCATGTTGTAGACGGTGTCCGTCAGCTGGCGCGCGATGCCGAAGCGCTGCGCGGCGCGGAAGCTCGAGCCGTACTCGACGTAGCGGTGCTCCTCGCGGTGGAACCAGTTCATGCCGGGGATCTCGTGGCGGTCCTGGCTGAGACCCGTGACGATCGAGGCGGCGCACACGGGCGTGACGGACGGAAACGCGGCGACGCAGTCTGGGACATAGCGGCCGTCGCGCACGAGCCGCTCGAGCACCGGCGCCACGCCGGCTTCGATCGCGCGCTCGAGCATGGCGGGAGCCATCGCGTCGATCACGCACAGAACCAGCTTCCCCCCGCGCGGACGATGTGGCCTAGACGCGCTCACGACGGACGCATCAGCGACGCAGGATGCGCAGCCCCGCGTACTTTTCGCCCGCGCGCGCACGCCCCCGCCACGCGAACCACGCGAGCAGCGCGACGAGTACGTAGCCGAGCGGATGCGCCAGCGCGACGAGCGCCGCCGCCAGGAGCGCCGCGGCGTCGAGATAGACAGTCAGCGCCTCGCGCGCCGTGCGGTCGCTCAGGCGTCCGCGGGCGCGCAACAGCACGGGCCAGCCGGCGCGTTGGGCGAGCGCCGCCACGAGCAGGCCGCCGAGCAGGCCCGGCCACCAGGCATCGCCGTGCGCCGCGAGCGTCGTGGCGAAGAGCAGCGCGCCAGCGCCCAGCCCGAGCCCGGTCAGCGATGCCGCGAGCGGGTCGACGTGTCCTTGGCGCCGACCCGGGTCGAGGATCGGCGTGAGCCGCGCCAGCAGCTGCAGGGCATATGCGATCACGAGCGCGATCGCGACGAGCAGCAGCCACCAGTCCGCCTTCATGAAATCGAAGCTGCCGTGGCCGACGGACACTCCCAACGCGCTGTCGGAGGCGAGCGCGCCGGCGAGCAGCAATGGCAGGAACGGTCGCAGCCCGCAGGCGGCGGCGAGTCCCGCGCCGAGGCCGATATAGAAGAAGAGACCGTTCATGCAGAGTGCGTTTTGAGGTGCGCTACCGTGCGCTAATGCGCGGGCAGGACGATAGACGACGAGCACGCCCGGCGGCGCACGAGCTGGCGCGTTACGAGGCGCTGTTCGCCGCTCGTACGCGCGGCATGAAAAGCTCGGCGATGCGCGAGATGATGGCGCTGACGGAGCGTCCCGAGGTGATCTCGCTGGCCGGAGGCCTGCCCGACACGAGCACGTTCGCTCCGGAGCTGTACGCGAAGCTGATGGCGCAGGTGGCGTCGGACTCCACGGCGCGCGCGCTGCAGTATGGGCCGACGGAGGGGATGGCGGCGACGGTCGGCTGCATCGTCGCGGTGATGGCCGCGGAGGGGACGATCGCGGACCCGGCCGAGGTGCTCGTGACGACCGGCGGCCAGCAGGTGATCGATCTGGTGTGCAAGACGCTGATCGATCCCGGCGACGTGATCATCGCCGAGGCCCCGACTTATCCCGGTGCGGTGCCCACGTTCAGCGCCTACCAGGCGCAGGTCGTGCAGATCGAGATCGACGGCGACGGCATGCCGATCGACGAGCTCGAGCGCACGCTCGATCGTCTGCACGGCGAAGGCCGCCGGCCCAAGTTCATCTACACGATCCCGAACTTCCAGAACCCGGGCGGGGTGACGATGTCGCTGCCGCGCCGCCGCCGCCTGGTCGAGGTCGCGCGCGAGCGCGAGCTGCTCGTGCTCGAGGACAACCCGTACGGTCTGCTGCGCTACGAGGGCGAGGCGCTGCCGACGCTGTACTCGCTCGACGCGGCCAACGCCGGCGCGGGCGGCAACTCCGACCTGGTCGTCTATCTGGGCACCTTCTCCAAGATTCTCGCGCCCGGTCTGCGGCTCGGCTGGGCGCTCGCGCCGCGGCCGGTCCTGGAGAAGCTCAACCTCGGCAAGCAGGGGGCCGACCTGTGCAGCTCTCCAGTCACGCAGATGTTCGTGTCGGCTTACTTCGCCGAGCGGGATGCGGCCGGCCGGCCGGCCTGGCTCGAGTACGTGGAGCGTCTGCGGGAGCTTTATCGACGCAGACGCGACGTGATGCTCGACGCGCTGCAGGAGCACTTCGGCGGGCGCGCCAGCTGGACGCGGCCGGAGGGCGGGCTGTTCATCTGGGCGACCCTCGACGGCGTCGACACGACCGACCTGCTGGCGCGCAGCGAAGGCGTGGCGTTCGTGCCGGGCCGCGCCGCCTACGTCGATGGACGCCGCGGAAGCTCCTCGATGCGCTTGAACTTCGCCGGCGTACCCGACGAGAACATCCGCGAGGGCATCCGGCGAATCGGCATCACCATGGGCGGCGACACGGGTCTGCTGGGAACGCTCACCGGCGCGGCGTCGCCCGCAGCCAGCGAGCAGCCCAGCGCCGGCGGCGAGGAGTCGAGTCCGCTCGCCGACATCGTCGCACTGCCGCGCCGCGACGCCGACGCCGCCCGGCAGACGCGGCGGCGAGGAGATCGATGAACGCGGCGCGCAAGGTCGCGGTGCTCAAGGGTGGGGGGTCGCTGGAGCGCACAGTTTCATTGCGCTCGGGTGCGCGCGTGCAGCAGGCGCTGAGCCGGCTCGGGCACGAGGTGATCGCGATCGACGCGGGGCGCGATCTCGTGGCACAGCTGCACGAGCACGCACCGGATGCGGTGTTCCTCGCGCTGCACGGCGGCGACGGCGAGGACGGAACCGTGCAGGGGCTGCTGGAGGTGATGGGCGTGCCGTACACGGGCTCGGGGCCAGCGGCGTGCATGCGCTGCACCGACAAGGCGCTCGCGAAGTACCTCATGCGCGAGGCCGGCATCCCGACCCCCGACTTCACGGTCCTCAAGGAGAGCGCCATCAGGGAGCTCGGCGTGGCCGCGGCGCTCGCTGACATCGAGGCCCGGCTCGGATTCCCGCTGGTCGTCAAGCCCGCCAGCCAGGGCTCGGCGCTGGGCGTGAAGTTCGCGCGCGGCGGCGAGGAACTGCCGGCCGCGATCGTGGGCGCCCTCTCCTACGATCGCAAGGTCGTGATCGAGCGCTACGTCAGGGGTCGCGACCTGGCGGTCTCGGTCCTAGCCCGTCCTCCCGAGGGGGACGGCGAGACGGCCCGCGGCCCACCGCGCTCGCCGGCCG
>JASLHP010000241.1 GCA_030149625.1 Solirubrobacteraceae bacterium | reverse complement strand
GCCGTGAGAGCCCTTGTCCGCCAGCTCTCGCATCGCCGAGAGCACGCCCCGCTGGACGGCACGATCGATCGCTATCTCCCGCAAGCCCGCCAGCGTGCGATCAACTGCGGCAATTCGCTCAGGGCTGGGCGCATCGAAGGTCAGCTCGTAGCGCACCGGCCAGCACCAGGCGATGTCGCCACGCTCAGCAGCCGCGAACAGCAGCTCCCGCGCACGGGGAATCCGGCGTGCGAGCATCCACGCGGAGGTGTCGGCGAGGACCGCACCCCGGCCGTCCCACGGCTCGACGCTCACACGCTGCGCGGAGGCGAGTTGAGCCGATCGATCTCATCCAAGTCGAGGTCGAACCCATCCCTGTCCATCGCGGCGAACAGCGCCTCGATCGCCTCGAGACGCCCCCGCCTGGCCTGGATCTCCACCTCAGCCCCCTCTATTGCAAGCCTGCGCACCAGAGACGCATCGGCCTCCTGTGTGCCCGTCACCGCGCGCACACGCTCCAGTGCGTCCCCTAGTTCCGGGTCCGCCGTCACAGCGATTCGTGGGTGCTTGCTCGGCATGCCAAGACCTAGTGTAGCTCGCAGGGGTTACTCTGCCGGCTCCCGATGGCAAACTGTTCGATACCGCGCGGCGCATGGGCGATCTCGGCGTTGCCGGCGGTGCAGGCCCGCGGGCGCCTCAACCAACACTCGTCAGTGTGCTAACGCCGCGACTCGCGAGCCCTGACGATGCGTTCTGGGCCGAATCTCAAATTGCGCCTGCCGCAGCGGATCGACCACCAACCACCGTCGGTATGAAAAGATCCGCCGAATGGACGACGCCGTAGCGCGCTACCGGGCGGCCTCCGACGCGAACGACATCGACGGCTTGATCGAGGCGCTCGCAATCGACGTCGAGCTGGTCTCGCCGATCTCGGGCCGCCTCGTGTTCCGCGGTCGCGACGACACGCGCGTTCTGCTCAGCGCGGTCTACTCGACGATCGCCGGGCTGCACTGGCAGCAGGAGCTCGGCGACGAGCGCCTGCGTGTGGTCCTCGGCGAGGCGCGCGTGGGGCCGCTCAGGCTCACCGACGCGATGGTCTGCGAGCTCGACGAGGACGGGCGCATCCGCAAGATCAGCCCGCACCTGCGCCCGTGGCTCGCGCTGACGCTGCTCGCGGTGATGCTCGGGCCGAAGGTCGCCCGCCACCCCGGGGTGATCGTGCGCGCGCTGCGCCGTAGCTGACGGCGCGTCCAAGGCGCTCAAGCCGCGCCACGCGCGCGCCGATGCCAACCTATGCGCCGGCGCCTGCGCGAGAACGCCCCGTGCGCGACGCTGGCGTGCGTCGGTTGCGCGACGCTGGCTTGGCTGGGTCTGTACGGGTTCGCGTGGAACGACTACGACAACGAGGCGCGCCCCGCGTACGCGGCGCTCGTGCAGGGACACGTGCTCGGCTTCCTGCGGCTTGCCCCCGCCTACGGCGGCTCGCTGATCGAGCGCGCGCCGTTCGCGCTGCTCCCGGGGGTGTGGGGCGGCGGCGCGCTCGCCGTCTACAGAGCGGTCGCGCTGCCATGCCTGCTCGCGACGGCAATGCTCGGCGTGTGGTTGACGGCGCGCATGCGCGCCGAGGGCCGCTCCGCGCTCGCGCGCGCTGTCGCGCTCGGCGTGTGCGTGGCGAACCCGATCACGCTGCTTGCGCTGGAAGTCGGTCACCCGGAGGAGATTCTCGGCGCCTGCCTGTGTGTGGCGGCAGTGCTGACGGCCTCGAGCTGTTCGAGCGGACACGAGCACTGGCTGCTGGCCGGGGTGCTGCTGGGCCTCGCGATCGCCAACAAGCAGTGGGCGGTGCTCGCCGCCGGCCCGGTGCTGCTCGCCGTGCCGCCAGAGCGCAGACTCCGGTGCGCGGCGGCCGCGTGCGTCACGGCCGCCGCGATCCTGCTGCCACTCGCGCTCGTGTCGTTCGGCGGCTTTGTCGCGGACGCCCGCACAGCCGGCGCGCCCGGCGCGAACCCGATCTTCCAGCCGTGGCAGCTGTGGTGGTTCTTCGGCGACCACGGCGCGCTCGTACACGGGCTGTTCGGCGCGCCAAAGCCCGGCTATCGCACCGGGCCCGCGTGGACCGGCACCGTCAGCCATCCGCTGGTACTGGCCGCGGGCGCGTCGCTCGCTACCGCTCTTTGGCTGCGCGGCTCGCGCCGCGGCGCGCTCGGCCGCGAGGACGCCCTGCTCGCGCTCGCGCTCGCGCTGCTCGCGCGCTGCCTGCTCGACACCTGGGACACGAGCTACTACACGCTGCCGTTCGTGCTCGCGCTGCTGGCCTGGGAGGTCGGCCGGCCGACGCGCAACCCGCCGCTGCTCGCGCTCGCCGCGAGCGCACTCATATGGCTCAACTTCCAGTGGCTGCCCGATCACGCCTCAGCCGATACGCAGGCGGCCGTGTTTCTAGCCTGGACGCTGCCGCTGGCGGTGTGGATGGGTGTCAAGCTGTTTGGGCACGGGCGCGAGGCGGCCGCGTCGCGCCCGGCGGCAGGCATGCCGACACGCCCTCAGGAGACGACAGTCAGCGTCTTGGGCAGGCCTGTCAGGACCTCCTGAGCGCCATCGCGTACGACTACGAGATCCTCAATCCGCACTCCCAGCACGCCCGGCAGGTACACGCCGGGCTCGACCGTGACGACGTTGCCGGCGCACAGCGGCTGCTCGCTCGCGGTGCGCGACAGGCGCGGAGCCTCGTGGATCTCCAGGCCGACGCCATGGCCGAGGCCATGGCCGAAGTGCTCGCCGTGGCCGGCCGCTTCGATCACCGCGCGCGCGGCTGCATCGACCTCGCGACCGCTCGGCCCGGCGCGCACCGCGCCGAGTGCCTGTTCCTGCGCGCGGAGCACGAGCTCATGGATCTCACGCGCCTGCGCGGAGACGCCCTCGCCGGTCGCGTACGTCCGCGTGCAGTCAGAGCAGTATCCCTCGTGCAGAGCGCCCCAGTCGATCGTCACGAGCACGTCTCGAGGTATCGGCTCACGGCGCGGTCGGCCGTGCGGCAGCGCGCCGTGCGCGCCAGCGGCGACGATCGAGGGAAAGCTCGGCGACTCTGCGCCGAGGCGCCGCATGCGCAGCTCGAGCTCGACGGCGACCTCGTGCTCAGAGCGGCCTACGAGACCATCTTCGAGGATCCCGCTCAGCGCCTCGTCGACGAGCTCGCTGGCCGCGCGAATGCGTGAGACCTCGCCCTCGTCCTTGACCGCTCGCAGCCGCTCGACGGCGCCCGCGCATCCGGCCAGCTCCCATCCCGGCCCGAGCAAGTCGCGGAGTCTCGCGTGGCGCTTGACGCTCATGCCGGCGTCGTCGAAGCCGAGCCGACCGCCCTGCTTCGATAGCGCCTCGGCGAGCACCTCGAGCAGATCTTCGGAGACGATTTCGCGCGCGAACGCGTCGGGCACCTGTTCGGCCGACTGCGACGCATAGCGGAAGTCGCTGAGGAAGCGGTGCGGTCCGAGCTTCGAGCCGGCGGCCTCGCCGACCACCAGGACCAGCCCGTTGCTGCCGGTGAAACCGGTCAGGTAGCGAACGTCGACGAGCGAGTCGACGAGCAGCGCGTCGAGCCCGAGTCCGTCCAGCTCGTGCGCGAGGCGCGCCGCACGCGTGGCATCCCGATCCCAGCCGGCGACGCTCACGCGCTTGCTCCGTTGAGCCGGTCGTGCAACAGCTCGAGCGCGTCGCGATAGCCCGCGGGGCCACGCCCGGAGATGCTCGCGAAGCACAGCTCGCCGATCACCGACACACTTCGCCATGGCTCCCGGCTGTGCACGTCGGAAAGATGGATCTCGAGCGTCGGCAGCGCCGCTATCTCGAGCGCGTCGCGGATCGCCCACGCATAGTGGCCCCAAGCGCCCGGGTTCAGCACGAGCGCGTCGGCGTCGCCGCGCAGCGAATGCAGGTGCTCGATCAACTCGCCTTCGTGGTTGGTGTGAAAGAAGCGCGTGTCAAATCCCAGCGTGCTGGCGTCATGCGCGATCTGCTGCTCGAGCTGCGCGAGCGTCAGCGTGCCATAGAGCAGCGGGTCGCGGCGTCCCAGCTGATCCAGGTTGACACCGTGCACGACCGCAACCAGCTTGCGCGCTCGCGCGGGCTTGGCCGCGTCGCTCATCGCGCCAGCTCCTCGACGGCCGCGACCAGCTCCTCGGGCGCGACCTCACAGCCGAACTCGACCTCGCCGGGCGCGCGCACCAGCACGAACGGGACGCTCGCGCCAAGCCGCTTCTTGTCGCGACGCGTCGCTGCGACGACAGCCTCGCCGGACACTTCGTCGAAGCTCACCGGCAGGCCCCGTTCGAGCAGCAGCCTGCGCACTTGCTCGCGCAGCTCGTCCTGCCCCGACAGCCGCAGCGCGGCCAGCAAGCCGATCCCGACCGCTTCGCCGTGACGGTAGCGCGTGTAGCCACTGGCGGTCTCGATCGCGTGGCCGACCGTGTGGCCGAGATTGAGCACCTGACGGCGCCCCGCGTCGCGCTCGTCGGCTGCGACCGCCGCGAGCTTCGTGCGCGCGCACGCGAGGATCACGCGCTCGTCGGCCTCGCCGCCCGCCGCGACCGTCTCCCACAGCCAGCCGCCGGCGATCAGCGCCGTCTTCAGCACCTCCACCCAACCGGCCGCCAACTCCGCATCCGGCAGCGTCGCGAGCGTGTCTGGATCCACGAGCACGCCGGCGGGCTGGTGGTAGGCGCCCACGTAGTTCTTCGCCTCGGGCAGATCCACCCCGGTCTTGCCGCCGTAGGCCGAGTCGACCTGCGCGACGAGCGTCGTCGGAACCTGCACGACGGGCACGCCGCGCTGGTAGGTCGCGGCGCAGAAGCCGGCGAGATCGCCGACAACGCCACCGCCGAGCGCGACCACGTGGTCGGCACGGGTCATGCCGGCCGCCACGAGCTCGCGCCACACGCGCTCGGCGGACGCGAGCGTCTTGTGCTCCTCGCCCGGCGCGATCGCGATCGTTCCCGCCAGCGCTCCGATGCGCCCGCCGAAGAGCCCGCGGACAGTCTCATCGCTCACGCAGAAGGCGCGCGAGCGCGCGCGGTCGAGCGGCCAGACGCGCTCGGCGACGCCCGTGTCGGCGTCGCCCAGCAGCCCGCGGCCGACGAGCACCGGGTACTCTCCGGAGGCGGAGCTCGCCCACAGCATGCGCGTCCCGGACGGCGCAGCCGCGAGAGCTCGCAGCGAGCCCGCCGTCCGCGCGGCGCCACCGCTCGGCAGGTTGGCGAGCGTCGCGTCGGCGAGCTGCTCGTAGAGCGGCGCGCGCGCGTCGTAGAGGTCGAGGAATGCGTCTCGGTCGCGCGCCAGCGGGCGTCCGCCGGCGTCCGGCGCTCCTCGGTTGACGCGTTCCCAGGCAGTCTCAGGATCGACGTCGAGCAGCACCGTCACGTGGCCCTCGAGCGCGCCGCGCGTGCGCTCAGACAGCACGCTGCCGCCGCCGAGCGCGACCACGTCGCTGTCCGCGGCCTCGCTCAAGAGCCCGCACACCAGCTCTTCCTCCACGTCACGGAACGCGGCCTCGCCGCGCAGCTCGAACTCACGCGCGACGGAGTGCCCGAAGCGCTCCGCCAGGAGCTCGTCGCTGTCGAGCGCGCGGCCGCCCAGCGCGGCGGCGAGATCGCCGGCGGCGGTCGACTTGCCGGCGCCCATGAAGCCGATCAGGACGAATGCCATCCGATGCGGTCTGTGTAGGCGCGGACGGCGGCCAGCACGTCGTCGACGTGATCGCCGCCGAACTTGCGCCGGTACGCGTCCGCGAGCACGAGCGCGACCATCGCCTCGGCCACGACACCCGCGGCGGGCACGGTGCACGAGTCTGTGCGCTCGCGCAGCGCCTGCGCCGGCGCGTGCGTCTCGGTGTCTACGGAGCGAAGCGGCTTCGTGAGCGTCGGCAGCGGCTTCATCGCGCCCCGCACGATCAGCGGCAGGCCGTTGGTCATGCCGCCCTCGAGCCCGCCCGCATGATTCGTCTCGCGGTAGTAGCCGCGCTGCTCGGAGTAGAAGATCTCGTCGTGGGCCTGGGAGCCGGGCACGCCCGCGATCGCGAACGCGTCGCCGATCGAGGCGCCCTTGATCGCCTGGATCGAGCAGATCGCCATCGCCAAGCGCCCGTCCAGGCGCTCCTCCCAGGAGATGTGCGAGCCGAGACCCGGGACGAGCCCGAACGCCTGCACCTCGAACACGCCACCGAGCGACTCGTTGGCCTTGCGCAGCGTGTCGATCTCGCGCACCATCGCCTTCGACGCCTCCGCGTCCAGGCACCGCACCGGCGAGTCATCGACGTCAGCGAAGTCCGCGTCGGCGAGCGCGCGCTCGCGCGCGGGCGCGTGCACGGAGGCGATCTGAACCACGTGCGAGCGCACGCTCACGCCGAGCGCGCGCAGGAACGCCTTGCACGCGCCGCCGCCGGCGACGCGCGCCGCGGTCTCGCGCGCGGAGGCGCGCTCGAGGATGTTGCGCACGTCCGAGTGCTTGTACTTCTGCGCGCCCACGAGGTCCGCGTGGCCCGGACGCGGCAGATGCACCTCGGCCGCCGGCTGCGCGGGATCCGAGAGCGGCCACGGGTTCATGCGCTCCTCCCAGTTGGCGTAGTCGCGATTGGCGACCTGCAGGGCGATCGGGCCTCCAAGCGTGCGCCCATGGCGCACGCCGCCGGTGATCTCGGCGCTGTCGCGCTCGATCTTCATGCGCCCGCCGCGTCCGTGGCCGAGCTGGCGTCGCGCCATGTCGCGGTTGAGGTCCTCGCGCGTCAGCTCCAAGCCCGCGGGCAGCCCCTCGACGATGCACGTCAGGCCTGGGCCGTGCGACTCGCCGGCGGTGATCAGACGGAGCTCCACGGCTCCTAGCTTATTTGCTGGCGAGTCAGCGGCCGTGACGCTCGCGCGCGCGGGCCGCGTCGCGTGCCTTGGCGGCAAACGCCGGATGTCCGGCGAATACGAGCACGCCGGCCCGCGCGGAGTAGCGCAGGTCGGGGATCGAGACCAAGCCGGCGTGCTCGAGCAGCTTGCGTCCCGCCTTGGACTCGCCGCGCAGCACGCTCTCGAACGCCGCGCTCGTGGCCTTGTCGGAGACGATGCTGACGATCCGCAGTTCGTCGACGATCGTCTGCCCGCCCGGAGATAGGTATTCGAGCTGCTCGGTCTGCCCTGCCTTGAGGTCGATCGCTTCGCACTGCGACGCGCTGGGTAGGCACTTCGCTTCGCCGTGCAGGATCTCTTCGCCGGCGATCGTGAAGGTTGCGCTCTTGCCGCCGGCGGTCACGCCTCTGAAGATGATCAGCGGCTGTTGAGGCGACGGCAGCGGCGTCAGCAGCTTGAGCGCTTCGAAGGGCGTCAGCTGCGCCTGCGCTGGGGTCAGGCCCGCGGGAAGTTCGCCGAACAACACCGATACGTGATAGATCGTCTTGGGCTTGGCGGGCGTCGACGGGTTCGACGGCGCCGCGGGACTCGACCCACCGGAGCTCTGTGAGCTCGATTCGGAACTCGAGGAGCTGCTGTTCGTCGTCGAGGGCGAGGAGCTGCCGCTCGTCGTCGAGGTCGCCGTTTTTTCCTTCGCTTCCGGAAGCGGCGTGAAGGGGTTGTGTGCCGAGCCACGGCGCTGCTCGGTGACACCGCCGGTCGTCTCGGCGACCGCCTTTTCGGGCGTCACTTGGGTGACGGCCAGCCCGGCGGGCACGGTCGCGGGCGCCGCCGAGACCGCAGCGGTCGGCGTCGCGGCTGAGCCGCCGCCCAACACCGCGTAGGCAATCGCGCCGACGAGCGCGAGCACGACGAGCGCCACGATCGGCAGCAGCCTCCGGTCCAGCAGGTCGGCCTTGACGGAGCTCAGGAACTCGTTCATGGGTTGATCCTCACGATCGCGGGCGATGTCGCGGCGCTGGCCGACCTCGTGCTCGCGGCGGGACTGGCCGCCGCGCCTGTCGGAGAGGCGGCGCCGGTGGCGCCGGTCAGTCCTTGGCTGGCGGGTAGCACGTATGCGGTGGCGGTGACCGTGCCCGTAAGCGCAGTGGCGTTCTTCTCGGGGTCGGTGGAGTTGCCTACCGGCGCGAGCTTGACGCTCTGGATCGTCAGCAGCCGGCCGCTGACCTGCAGATCTCCAGCGGCGCTGTACGTCGCGAACTGCGTGAGCTGGTTGAAGAGATGTTCGAGGTCGAAGTAGCTGCCTTCGAAGACGAACGAGAACGGCAGCTGGGTGAACGCGGCGCTCGCGGCGGCGGTCGAGCTGGCGCCCGACGAGCCGCTCGAGCTGTCCGTGATCGAGCTGAAGTCGACGTCCTTCTGGTTGGAGGCGCGCGTGAGCTGCTCGATCAGCGACGGCACTTCCTGACTCGGCGGCACCGCTTTTCCGAGGCTCACGAGCGAGGCGTAGGCCGACGCATACTGCGACTGCGCGGCGCGAGCGCTCGACACCTGACCTTCGGCGCTCGTCAGCTGAGACTGCGCTTCGGCGACCTGCGAGTTGAGCTTGCTGGCCTTCTGGCGCTCAGGCGAGACGACGAGCATCCACGCCGCGCCTAGAATCGCGACGACCAGAACGGCGATCAAGACAGTACGGTCGCGACCGGTCATTTCGTGCTCGCTTTCGAGCCGCTCGCCGCGGCGCTCGAGGAGCTGGCGCCCGTCGCGTCCGCGACGGTCTTCGTGGCCGCGGCTACCGCTGTGGTGCTTGGCAGCGGCTCGAACGTGACAGTCGCGTTGAAGGTGACGTCGTGGCCCGGGCACGCACCGCCCGCCGAGCTCGCGCCCGATGAGCCGGACGTGCCCGCCGTGGAGCTCTGCAGCGTGACTTCCTTGACGCCATCGATCAGATGCAGGCGCTCGAGCATCAGCGCCACCGACGGCTGGTTGATGGCGCAGCCGGAGATCGTGAACGTCGGCACGCTGCCCGACGGGGTCGCCGAGGCGACGCTGGAGCTCGCGGCGCCAGTCGTCGCGGAGCCGCTCGATGCGGTGGTCGAGGCCGAGCTGGCGGCTGCGCGCGCGCCCGATTCGGTGGAGCCGACTGTGCCGTCAAGCGAGGAGATCGACGTCTCCGCGGGCATCACGCGACCGAATTCGTGCAGCACGTGAGCCCAGTCGAAGCGCGAGTCCAGCAGCGACTCGACGGCCTGCATGCGCTGTTCGCGCATCGCGATGAAGCTCGTGTACGGCGCGAGGCGTTCGGCGGAGACCTGCGTCTGGTGAGCCTGTTCGGTGAGCGACGTGACCTGACCGCTACGGCTCGAGACCTGGTGGCTCGCCTCGCCGTAGAGGTAGGCCATCAGCGCCATGCCGCCGATGACGACGAGCACCGCGTACGCGCCGCCCTTCGAGCGGCCGGCTCCGACCGGCTGACCGCTGCGCTGTTCGGCGGGTATCAGGTTTACGGCTCTCATTGCGGAGCCTCCGCTGTGGCGAGCCCGGTCGCGATCGCGAGCCGGTGCGGGGAGACCGTGCCGCCCGGGCCGCCCTCGGGCAGCCCACCCTCGGGCAGCCCTACTCGCCCGCTGCGGACCTCGACGCCGAGCGAGCGCTGCAACGCCTCGGCGAAGCCGGGGATGTCCTGTGCGCTACCGCTCATCACGACGTGCGAGACCTCCCCGCCGCCCTCCTGCGAGCGGTGGAAGTCGAGCGAGTTGCGGACCTCGCCGGAGATGTCGCGGATGCCGTTCTCGAGTACCGCCCACAGATCCGCGTCCGATTGGGGCGCCTGCGCGGAGGCGGCGCCGTCAGCGTCGGCCAGCTCCTCATAGCTCATCTCGCGCTCGCTCTGCTCGGCGTCCTCAGCGCTGAGCGGCTCGGCATCGCCCGACGCCTGCCCATGCTGGTCGACGTCGAGGTGCTCGTCCTGTGCGAGCGGCGTAGCGGGCTCGTCCTCGCTCGGGCCGGGACCGCTGAGGTCGACCGCCGCGAGCAGCGCGCGCGCGTCCGCGAGGGCAATGCTGCGCCGCTCGGCGAGCTCGCCCGCCATCCCCTCCATACCGCTGCCGACGACGCGTGTGAAACGACACACGGGGCCCTCCGCGATCGCGAGATTGGTCAGCCCGTCGACGTTCAGGTAGAGCACGCGACCGGTCTGCTCGGGGTCCGGGCGGTACAGCGAGCGGATCAGCGCGAACGCCGACAGGTCGACGCCCTCGGCGCTGAGACCCGCACGGCGCACCGCGGCGATCAAGCGTTCGATCATGTCGCGCTGCGCGGCGACCAGCACCACGCGCTGACGCGGACCGGATGGCGTGTCGACGATGCCGAGCGGATGGAAGTCCATGACGGCGTTGTTGAGCGGCATCGGCACCTGGTCCTGGGCCTGGAAGTTGACGGCCGCGGCGAGTTCCTTCTGATCGGTGACGGGCGGCAGTTCGAGCGTGCGCAGCACTGTGCGCTGGTTGGCCACGCCGACGCGGACGCGCTTGCTCAATCCGCTCTCGGCGAACAGCTCGCGCAGCGTCTCGCTGAGCGCGTCCTCGTCCATCACTTCGCCGTCGCGCACCGAGTCGGCAGGCAGCGGCAGCGTCGCTGCCCGTTCGGCCCTGATCGACCCGTTGACGCGCGCTTGGACGGCGGCAACGAAGCCGGGCTGAATGTCAAGCCCGACGAGGTTCTCGACCGAGCGCCGGCCGAGGCTCGTCGGAAATTTCGTCGGAAGCGATGGGATTCGGGAAGGTAGTCGCATCTGATCGTGGACGCTGCGGGCGGCTTGCGGATTGCTCGCATCTGCCCTATCGGCGGCTTGACCGTGGCGCTTTAGTGAAGGAAGTGATTGACGTAGACATCGACGAGCGGGTGCCCGACGAACACCGCCACGAGCGCCCCCAACGCCAGGAACGGACCGAACGGCACCGCGGTCTTGCGTCCGACCTGCGCGCCCTCGCGCGCGATCACGACGGCTCCGACGAGCACTCCGGCGACGAGCGCGATCAGCAGTGCCGGCGCGACGGAACTGCCGAGAAACAAGCCCATCACACCGGCGAGCTTGACGTCGCCCATGCCCATGCCGCCGGGATAGGCGAGCGCCGCGAGCAGCAGGAAGCCGCCGCCCGCGGCGGCCGCGATCAAGCGTTCCGGCTCTCCGGCCGGGTCGAGCGCGAGCCCGATCGCGAGCGCGAGCGCCGCGCCGAGGCCCGTGATGCGGTTGGGGATGATCCGATGCTCCAGGTCGATGAAGGCCGCCGGCACCACGAGCAGGATCAGCGTCACGTTCAGCGCGACGGCGCCGGCTGAGCGATGCGCGAGCACCGCGCCCACGCACAGCGCCGCGGTCAGCGCCTCGATCAGCGGATAACGTGCCGAGATCGCAACTCCGCAACCGCGGCAGTGCCCGCGCAACGCCAGCCACGAGAGGATCGGGACGTTGTCGTAGGGCTTGACCGGCGTGCCGCAGGCGGGACAGTGAGAGCGCGGCTTCACGAGCGACTCGTGCCGAGGCAGCCGATGCACGACGACGTTCAAGAACGAGCCGAGGATTGCGCCGAGGACTCCCGCGAAGGCTGCCTGCATGGGAGACTGATCGGCCCGGATCGAACGGCGCTTGAGCTCTAAACGGGAGAGGCGGCCCGCGGGCCGCCTCTCGAATGCCGTTCAGATCGGCCTCGAGCCCCCTCGAGACTCAACTGGCTACCAGCTTTTGCTCGAGTTGGCGTGCCCCGGGCAACCTTCTTTCGTGCTCGTGCACGTGCGTTCCAATTCGCCTTTGGAGTTGCGTTTGATCGAGTATTCGTCGCCCGTGTTCGCGGCGACCGCGGTGACCGTGTATTCGTTCGCGGCGACCGTCGTTTCCTTGAGCTTGGCTTCGTTGGTCTTCGTCGTGTTGATCGAAGGCTCGATCGCCTGCAGCTTCGCGGCGGTAGCACCGGTGTATTCACCGCTGTTTTCCGTGGCGTAAGTCTCCATCGCCGTCTGCGCCGTCTGCGCAAGCGTCTTCGCCGAGGAGTCATATGCCTTGCTCTTCTGGCTGAGGAACGCCGGAATCGCGATCGCGGCGAGAATGCCGATGATCAGGATCACGACCAGAAGTTCGATGAGGGTAAAACCGCCCTCATCGCCGCTGCGCTGGCGTAGTGAGTACACCGGGCTCTTCGCGGCGCTCAAGTTGGTGATTAGGGGATGTCGCATCAATGGCCCTCGGTTGAAATCAGATTGTTGACGCGATGTCCCGATCCCGCATGCGCCACGGCGGATGTGGATCGATGACCACGCGTCCCGGTCGATATCGGCACCAACCACGAAACGCTTTAGGAAGCGTTAAGCGCGGGAGGCGGCCCGCAGGCCGCCTCCCGAATGCTGTTCAGATTGGCCTCGAGTCCCCTCGAGACTCAACTGGCTACCAGCTTTTGCTCGAGTTGGCGTGCCCCGGGCAACCTTCTTTCGTGCTCGTGCACGTGTGTTCCAATTCGCCTTTGGAGTTGCGAATGATCGAGTATTCGTCGCCCGTGTTCGCGGCGACCGCGGTGACCGTGTATTCGTTCGCTGCGACCGTCGTATCCTTGAGATTGGCTTCGTAGGTATTCGTCGTGTTGATCGAAGGCTCGATCGCCACCAGCTTAGCGGCGGTAGCACCGGTGTAT
>JASLHP010000217.1 GCA_030149625.1 Solirubrobacteraceae bacterium | reverse complement strand
CGGCGCTGCGCCTGAGCGCGCGCCGCGTGCTGGAGCTCGGGCTCGGGCGGGGCGAGCGCGACCGCGAGCTTGCCCAGCACCTGGGTGTGCGCGTGGAGCGTGTCGCAGCTCTCACGCCACTGCTCGAGCGGGAGCGTCGGCCAGGCGGGCGCCATGCCCGGAGCGTAGCCGCTCGGACCCCCGGGCTCAGCTGCAGGCGGCGAGCGCCGCCGCGTAGAAGTCGAGGTAGCTCCTCCAATGGCTGTCCCAGTAGGACTCTTCGTGGCCGCCGGGCCAGACATGGAAGCTCACGGACTCGCCGTGATCTCGAAGTGCCTGTACGAATTCGGTGTCGGCCGAGCGGAACGGGTCGTCCCTCCCCACATCGAGCCACAGGCGCGAAGATCCGTAGCCGCCCGCGCCTGAGCGGGCCGCACCGATCACGTCGTGGCGTGAGAAGTCTTCGCCGTTGTCGAACGCGCCGGGGGCGGTTTCCCCGCCTTCGCGCCAGAGCGCGGCCGAGTCGGCGCCCACGGCACAAAACATGCCGGGGTGCAGGCGGGCGAGATCGTAGGCGCCGAACCCACCCATGGACAGCCCTCCGATCGCGACGCGGTGTGGATCAGCGTGCAGGCGGCGGACCGCCTGTGGGATCACCTCACCCAGGACGTAGCGCCCCCACGCGCCGTCGGCGCGGTCGTGCCAGTAGGAGTCTTCGCCGCCGTAGGGGAAGACGACGTCGGGCGCGCGCGCCCCGAGGTGCGCGAGCTCGTCGAACATGCCCGCAACGAGATTCGATTCCTGGTCCTCGCCCCTGCCGTGCAGGAACACCAGGAGAGGGCGGCCGGCGCCGCCGCCGGGCGGAGCCACAGCTACCTGGGGCAGCGTGTCGTGGGTCAGCGGGCTGTCGATCGAGTAGCGCAGCACGATCGCTCCGTGCTGATCGACCCCGCCGAAGACGGTTCGGGCGAGCACGATCACGACGACCACAGCCGCGATCAGCGTGACAACGGCGAACAGGCGCCGGCGCTGGTGCGTGCGTCGGTTCGGGCGGCGCGCGCGGGCCGGCCGCTGTGGGCCGGAGCTCATCCTGGAGGAGCGCGATGCGCGCCGGGTTGCATCCGTGCGTCCATTGGCACCGCGGGATCATCCCGTACCGACAGTCGGAACGCGCGCTAGAGCAGTTTTTTGACTCCGCCCACCGCGGCGCTGCCGAGCACGATCTCGAGGATCACCCCGGCGACGCCGACCGCGAGCCCGACCGCGACGACGACGATGTCCTCGAGCAGGACGCCGAGCGAGACCAGCACGACGCCGAGCGAGGGCAGCGTGTCGAGGCCGGTGAAGGGCGGCGCCAGGAACGCGGCCAGCGAGCCGGCGATCACGATCAGTCCGAAGACGGCGTTCGAGAGGCGGTGGTTGAACAGGAAGCGCAGGCGCGGCTTTGAGAAGCGCTCGAGTTTGCGGATCAGCTTCATCAGCCCTTCGAGGAACTTCTGCTGTTTGGGGCCGGCGAGCTCCAGCTCGCACCACCGCCGCGGCACCCAGATTTCGTGGCGGCCGACGATCAGCTGCAGCGCCAGCAGGACGGCGAGGATCTCGAACACGTGCGTGATGCCGCCGGTCGGCAGCGGCAGGGCCGGCACGCCGAGCAGCAGCACGAACAGCAGCGCGAAGCTCTTCTCCTCGAACAGTTCGATCAGCCCGCCGACGGTCTTGCGGCCGTCGCCGTTCAGCCAGCGCTCGAGCTCCTCGCTGACCTTGGGAGGATCGTCGCCGGCGCGCTCGGCCTCCGGCGGGCCCGCCTCTGGCCGCGTGGTCCCCATCCGCGTCCCACGATACCTCTGCCGCGGTGCGATGATTGCGCCATGCGCCGGGGCACCTACTCGATCGTCGCGCGCGATCCGGCCAGCGGCGAGCTCGGGGTCGCGGTCCAGTCGCACTGGTTCTCGGTCGGGAGCGTCGTCTCCTGGGCGCAGCCCGGCATCGGCGCCGTCGCGACGCAGTCGGTCGCCGAGGTGGCGCACGGCCCGAACGCGCTCGCGCGGATGGCCGAGGGCCTCGACGCGGGCGCGGCGATCGCGGCTGTGCTGGCTGACGACGAGCAGGCGGGCTACCGCCAGCTCGGCGTCGTCGACGCGCAGGGCGGTGCCGCCGCGCACACCGGCGAGGGCTGCATCGAACACGCGGGCGAGGTGGTCGGCGAGGGCTTCGCCTGCCAGGCCAACATGATGGCCCGCGACACCGTTCCCGCCGCGATGGCCGCGGCCTACCGTGCGGCCGAGGGCGACCTGGCCGCCCACATGCTGGCCGCGCTGCTCGCAGCGGAGGGCGAGGGCGGCGACGTGCGCGGGCGCCAGTCGGCCGCGCTGCTCGTCGTGCCGGCCGCGGGCGAGCCGTGGCGCACGCGCTTCGACGTGCGCGTCGAGGACCACGCGACGCCGCTGGTCGAGCTGCGCCGGCTCGTGCGGCTCGCGCGCGCCTACGGAATGGCCGGCGACGCGGACGAGCTCGCGGCCGAGGGCGCGCACGCGGAGGCCACGCGCCTGTACC
>JASLHP010000209.1 GCA_030149625.1 Solirubrobacteraceae bacterium | reverse complement strand
CGGCGCTGCGCGATCAGGTCTCGGCGGCCCTCGCGGGAGCGCGCAGAACCGGCTGGCGGGGGCTGCTCGACGAGCAGCGCGCGATCGCGGCGAAGGGCTTGACCGGGCCGGGATACGACGGCCACACGTTCTGGGACACGGAGACGTTCGTGCTGCCGGTGCTCACTTACACGGCGCCGCGGGCGGCCGCCGACGCGCTGCGCTGGCGTCATCGCACGCTCGCGCACGCCCGCGCGCGAGCGCACGAGCTGGGGCTCGCGGGCGCGGCGTTCCCGTGGCGTACGATCAGCGGGCCGGAGTGCTCGGGCTACTGGCCGGCGGGAACCGCCGCGTTCCACATCAACGCGGACATCGCGGACGCGGTCCTGCGCTACGGCGCCGCGAGCGGCGATGAGGAGTTCATGCGCGGGCCGGGACTCGAGCTGCTCGCGGAGACGGCGCGGCTGTGGCGCTCGCTGGGACACCATGACGAGCGCGGTCGCTTTCGGATCGACGGCGTCACCGGGCCGGACGAGTACAGCGCGCTCGCGGACAACAACGTGTACACGAACCTGATGGCCCGGCGCAACCTGCACGCGGCCGCGGACGCGCTCGAGAGCGACCCGGAGCGCGCCGCCGAGCTGGGCGTCGATCACGAGGAGAGCGCCGCGTGGCGCGACGCCGCGCGCCAGATCGTGATCCCCTTCGACCGGGCGCTCGACGTGCACCCGCAGGCCGAGGCGTTCACCGAGCACGCGCTATGGGACTTCGAGCAGACGGCCCCCGAGCAGTATCCGCTGATGCTGCACTTCCCGTACTTCGAGCTGTATCGCAAGCAGGTCGTCAAGCAGGCTGACCTGGTGCTCGCGATGCACCTGCGCGGCGACGCCTTCAGTGCCGAGCAGAAGGCGCGCAACTTCGCCTACTACGAGCGGCTGACCGTACGCGACTCCTCGCTGTCGGCGTGCACGCAGTCGGTGCTCGCCGCGGAGGTGGGCCACCTGGAGCTGGCCTACGAATACCTGTGCGAGGCGGCGCTGATGGACCTCGACGACATCGAGCACAACACCCGCGACGGGGTCCACATCGCCTCGCTCGCGGGCACCTGGATCGCCGCGGTCGCGGGCCTCGGCGGCATGCGCGACCACGACGGCGAGCTGAGCTTCGCGCCGCGCCTGCCGCAGGCGCTCACGCGCGTGGTGTTCCGCCTCACGTTCGCCGGGCGCAACCTGCGAATCGAGGTGCGCCACCACGAGGCGCGCTACTCGCTGCTCGACGGACGCCCGTTCGAGATCTCCCACCACGGCGAGCGCGCGACGCTCGGCGGCGAGCAGCCGCTGGTCCGCTCGATTGCGCCCGCGCCGGCCAGCGATGCGCCGCGTCAGCCGCACGGACGCGAGCCGCGGCTGGATCGCAACGCCTAGCGTTCGCTCGCGCCGGCGCGTGCATTTTGTGCGCTAGAGGTCCGACTCCAGTACCTTCACGATCGTGACACTCGAGGAACTCAGCGAGGCGGTCGCGCAAGGCACGATCGACACGGTGCTGCTGGCGATGACGGACATGCAGGGGCGCCTGCAGGGCAAGCGCTTGACCGCGACGCACTTCCTCGCGGAGGTGGCGGAGCACGGCGCTGAGAGCTGCAACTACCTGCTGGCGGTGGACGTCGAGATGCGCACGGTCGGCGGCTACTCGATGTCTTCGTGGGAGGGCGGCTACGGCGACATGGTGCTGAGGCCCGACCTCGACACGCTGCGGCCGGTGCCGTGGCAAGAGGGCACGGTCGTGTGCCTGGCGGACGTGACGTGGCCGGACGGCTCGGACGTGGCGGCCTCGCCCAGGCAGATCCTGCGCCGCCAGCTCGCGCGGCTGGCCGAGCGCGGCTGGAGCGCGAACGCGGGCACGGAGCTCGAGTTCCTGGTCTTCGGAGACACCTACGAGCAGGCGTGGCACAAGGGCTATCGCGACCTGTCCCCCGCGAACCTGTACAACGTCGACTACTCGCTGCTGGGGACCGCGCGCGTGGAGCCGCTGATCCGCCGCATCCGCAACAGCATGGTCGCGGCGGGGATGGTCGTGGAGGACTCCAAGGGCGAGTGCAACTTCGGCCAGCACGAGATCAACTTCCGCTACGCGGACGCGCTGCGCACGGCGGACGAGCACGCGATCTACAAGAACGGCGCGAAGGAGATCGCGGCGCAGGAGGACGTGGCGATCACGTTCATGGCGAAGTTCGACCAGCGCGAGGGCAACTCGTGCCACATCCACTTCTCGCTCGCCGATCTATCGACTTCCCCACCCACCCCTCTGTTCGCGCGCGATCAGTCCATGTTCGAGTCGTTCCTCGCGGGCCAGCTCGCGTGCCTGCGCGAGCTGACGCTGCTGCTCGCGCCGAACGTCAACTCCTACAAGCGCTTCGCCGCCGCCACGTTCGCGCCGACGACCGTCGCGTGGGGTCGCGACAACCGCACTTGCGCGTTGCGCGTCGTCGGGCACGGCCCGTCGCTGCGCTTCGAGAACCGCGTCGGCGGCGCCGATCTGAACCCGTACCTGGCGCTGAGCGCGATCATCGCCTCGGGGTTGCACGGGATCGACGCGGGCCTCGAGCTCGAGCCGCCGT
>JASLHP010000170.1 GCA_030149625.1 Solirubrobacteraceae bacterium | reverse complement strand
CGGCGCTGCTCGCCGGCTGCGCTGGCGGCGGCGCTTCCGGGAACGGTCTCGCCGCCGACTCGCCGGCGCGGATCATGGCGGCCGCGAAGGCGGCGGCGGCCGCCGCGGCGAGCGTTCGCGTGTCAGGCTCAATTGTGAGCGAAGGTAAGCCGATATCAATCAATATGGAACTCGTTGCCCGACAAGGGGGACAAGGGCGCGTTGCGCTGGAAGGAATCGGCTTTCGGCTCGTCGGCGTCGACGGCGCTGTGTATGTCAGCGGCGGCACGGCCTTCTACACGCGCTTTGCCGGAGCGGCGGCCGCGCGGGTCATGCGCGGCAAATGGCTGAAGTCGGCGCAGGCCGGCGCGTTTCGCTCGCTCGCGTGGCTCACGCGCCTTGGCGGCCTGCTGAGCAGCGCGCTCTCCGACCACGGCGCGCTTTCGCGTGGCGCTGAGACGACCGTCGGCGGGCGGCGTGCGATCGCCGTGCGCGACACGGCGCGCGGCGGCAGCTTGTACGTCGCCAGCACCGGCACGCCGTATCCGCTGGAGATCGTCGCGCCCGGTGGCGGGCGACTCGTGTTCGACCGTTGGAACCAGCCCGTGACCCTGTCGGTGCCCGTCGATGCGATCAACGTCCACCAGCTGCAGAGTGGGCGCTGAACCCCGAGGCAATATGTCTATGCGCGCGCAGATCGGATCAAGCCGGCGACTGAGACCGTCGAACCGTGGACGAGCAGACGCTGTGTCTGCTGGATCGAAACGGGACACGGGGCTTCTCAGTGAACGGCGCAATCCAAGCGAGCTGGCTACAGCGCCCGACGCGGGCCGGCGGCGAGGCCAATCGAGCGGCACGCGGGCTCTCGGCGAGGATCGGTGTGCTCGTGCCTAGCCGCGGCGCAGGGGGGCAGCGTCCTGGGAATCGTCCGTTGAGGCGTCCGCCGAGGCGGCGGCCGGGCTTCCTCGGCGCGCTGCCATGGGCGCTGCTCGGAGCAGCGGCGGTCATCGGCGCGCTGCTCGCGGGCGCCTCGGCGCTCGTGGTCGGTTGCCTCGTCGTGCTCGCGGGTGCGGCGACGGCGCTCGGCTGGCAGCTCGGCGAGCGTGACAGGGTTGCGCTCGAAGACGAGATCGAGCATCGCACGAGCGACCTCAAACGCGCGCTCTCGGAGCTCGAGATCGCACAGGCCGAGACTGTGCAGCGGCTGTCGATGGCGGTCGAGTTCCGTGACGAGGACACCGGCGCGCACATCGAGCGCATCGGGCGCTTCTCGGTGCTCTTGGCCGAACACATCGGCATGGACGCGGAGTTCTGCGAGCGGCTGCGCCACGCGGCGCCGCTGCACGACGTCGGCAAGGTCGCGATCCCCGACGCGATCCTGCTCAAGCCGGGGCCGCTGACGCCCGAGGAGCGGGCGATCGTGGAGACGCACGCGGAGGAGGGTCACCGCCTCGTGCGCGGCTCATCCTCGTCGATCCTGGACATGGCCGCGACGATCGCCCTCAGCCACCAGGAGAAGTGGGACGGCACCGGCTACCCGCGCGGGCTGAAGGGCGAGGCGATCCCGATCGAGGGGCGCATCGTGGCGGTGGCGGACGTGTTCGATGCGCTGACCAGCGATCGTGTGTACCGCAAGGCGTTCTCGATCGAGGAAGGCGTGCAGATGATGCGCGAACAGCGTGGCCGCCACTTCGACCCGGTGCTGCTCGACGCGTTCATGGAAGTGCTCGGGCGCACCGGGCCTGACGCACGCGAACAGCTGCGCTCGGACCCCGTGGCGCTCGCGGAGAGCACCTTGGAGACCTTCGCGACGGCGCTCGAACGCGGCGACGCGGAGATGGCCGAGGGTGCGATCGCGACCGCGATCGAGGATGGCATCACCCCGACGACGTTGCACGCCGAGGTGATCGGTCCGGCGCTGCGTCGCATCAGCGTGCTGTTCGAAGCGAGCGAGATCGACGCCGATCGCGAGCATCGCGCGACGACGATCACGCGGCGCGTGCTCGCGACGCTCTATCGCTACATGACCGGCTCGACCGAGCCGACGCGCGAGCGCGTGCTGCTGGCGGGCATGGAGGACGACGAGCACACGCTGGGGCTGCAGATGGTCCACGACCAGCTCGCCGCCGCCGGCTTTCACACGATCTTCGACACGGACCTGTCGGCCGAGCGGCTGCTCGAGATGGTCGAGAGCCAGTGCCCCGACGTCGTCGTCGTCGGCGCGACCGCGCCGCTGGGCGCGGAGCCGGTCGAGTTGGCGCTGCGCGACCTGCGCGCCACTCACCCCGAGTTGCCGATCGTGCTCAGCGGGCCCGCCGTCGGCGGCAGCCTGCCGCGCGAACGCCGCGGCATGCACGTGCTCGAGCGCATCGACGAGTCGGTGGAAGCGGTCGAGCAGCTGCTCGCCACCGCCGTCTCGACTGCGCCCGTATAGATTTCCGGAGCATGAGCTCTCGCGCGATCGTGACCGGCGGCGCCGGCTTCATCGGGTCGCACGTCGTCGACGCACTGCTCGCGGACGGCAATGAGGTCACCGTCGTCGATGACCTGTCCTCGGGCGACGCCGCGCGCGTGGCCACGGACGCGAAGCTCGTCGAGCTCGACATCGTCGACGCGCCCGCGCTGGCGGCGCTCGTGGCCGAGGTCGCGCCGCGCGCGATCTTCCACCTGGCGGCGCAGTCGAGCGTGGTCGTCTCGGTCGAGAACCCGGGCCGCGACTGCGAAGTGAACGTGCTTGGCACGCTGAACGTGCTCGAGGCCGCCGGACGCGTCGAGGCGCCGGTCGTGTTCACCTCGACCGGCGGCGCGCTCTACGGCGACGACGCGCCGATGCCGACCGGCGAGGATCGCATCCCCGCGCCGCTGTCGCCGTACGGCGCATCGAAGTGGGCGGCGGAGGCATACGTGAACACGTGGTCGCTGTCGTCGGGCATCCCGCACGCGGTGTGCCGGCTCGGGAACGTATACGGCCCGCGCCAGAGCCCGCACGGCGAGGCGGGCGTTGTCGCGATCTTCTCCAACCACCTGTACGCGGACAAGTCACCCAAGCTCTACGGCCACGGCACGCCGACGCGCGACTACGTGTATGTGGGCGACGTCGTCAGTGCGCTGCTGGCCGCGTCGGGGCGCTCGGGCACGTACAACATCGCCACTGGCGTCGAGACCGACGTGGCCACCGTCTGGAGCGAGCTCAGCAAGGCGGCGGGCAAGCGGATCGAGCCGCAGCTCGCCGACCTGCGCCCCGGCGAGCTCACGCACAGCCGCCTGGACGTCGCGCGCGCCGAGCGCGAGCTGGGCTGGCGCCCGCGGGTGCCGATCGCGGAGGGGCTGCGACTGACATATGCGTCGCTCGTCGGCGAATTCGAGCGCGAGTAGCGCCGCTCGCACAGACGCGCAAGCTTGCGACGCACGGCTCCCGTGCGCGAGCCTTCGGCCGATTACCCGAGCATGAGGCTCGCGCACACCGTGGTAGCGGCTGCCCTCGCGACGACGGCGCTGCTATGCGGCTCGGGTTCGGCGTTCGCGCTGACGGGCGCGCCGGGCGGCGTCGAAGCGCCCTCTTCGGCGCCGGCGGCGGACAGCGCCGCCGGAGCGCCTGTTCACGTTGCGACGCGGCCGCGGCCGCGGCCGCGGCTCGCGGGCCTCAGCGCGCCAACGACGACGCCCGCCGGGCGCCCGCCGCGGGTATCGCTGCGCGTCGAGGAGCCCGGCGTCGCCTATGTCTATGTGCGGGTCACGATCAGCGCGCTCGCGACCCGCAGAGCCGTCGTCATCGCGGACCTGGGCTGGGTGCGCACCGGGCGCACGCTCATCGTCGTATGGCCATCGCACGCGACGCACGCCGCCGGCGGCTACGCGCTCAGCGTCAGCGCGCACGATCGTCGTGGCGCATCGCTGTCGCCTGGCGCTCACGGCTCCGGCGCGGTGAGCCTGTCCGTCACCGCGCCCGCCTCAGCCCCGGCCAAGCCGCCGACGAGCGCGCCGCCGCCGACGCCCGTCGAAGCGGGCGTGCCGAGCGTCGCGCGGACGCTCGCGGCCGGCGCCGTGTTCCCGGTGGCC
>JASLHP010000136.1 GCA_030149625.1 Solirubrobacteraceae bacterium | reverse complement strand
GGCGAGACCGTTCCCGGAAGCGCTGCCGCCAGCGCAGCCGGCGAGCAGCGCCGCGGACGCGAGCACGAGCGCGACCGGCGTCGCGCTGGGCGAGAACAGTGGGCGCATCGCGGTTTCAGCCGCGCCCGGCGAGCTCCCAGCCGTGGCGCGCCGCCGCCGCCAGCACGACCGCGCCATCGCCCGGCATCCACACGACCCGCGGCTCGTCAGTCACGATCGGCCCGCAAGCGACGCGCAAGCCCGGCGAAGAAGCCCTTGCCGAGCACGCTGAGGCTCGAGAGCGAGCCGAACAGCACCACCGCGTCGATGCTCTCGCGGCCCTGCTTGGTCCAGTAGTCGTCGGCGAGGTTCAGCCACAGCGCGAACTCGTCGAGCGTCAGCGCCGCGCCGCTGCCATAGGCAATCGAGGTGACGCGCGAGGCGAGGCGCGACTCATCGATGCCGATCTCGAGCAGCCACAGGTAACCGACCGTGAGCAGGCCGGCGATCCCGAACGTCATGTGGTGGATGTGGCGCCCACCCGGGGTGATGTTCTTGAACGGTCCCCGTTCGGCCCTGATCGCATGCGTGACGCCACGCACTGCCGCGAACGTCACGAAGAACGAAGCCGTCGAGAGCAGTTGGCGCTCCTTGCGCCGGTCCTCGAAGTGCTCGCAGTAGAGATCGTGCACCTCGTGCGCGGAGAGCATGCCGGAAACGATACCCGCGTCCGACCGCATCATCAGAGGCGATACCCGCGTCCGATCGCATCGCAGAGGCGGCTCGCCGCGGCCTGCAAGCGCCCGTGCAGTGGTTAAACCCCGATCGGCTTTTCGTCGAGATGGACGCACGATGCACATGGATCGCCCATCCCAGGCTCGATCAGCCCAGCACGCCGCGCAGTCGCCCGCCGCCCGCGCACGAGGTTGCGATGTCAGATAGCCAAACTCCCAACGACAACCCCGAGCGCGAGTCCGTCAGCTTCGGGCCCGCGCCGGTGAAGCGCGACGCGCCGCCCGCGGCGCCACAGCCGCAGGAGAACGGCGCGGTCGAGGCCAGCACGGCTGGACCCGGCGGGACGTCTGGCGCGGACGCCCAGACGGAGCCCGAGCAGGGCGGTCACGGGCCGAGCGTCGCGCGCAAGCTCGTGTGGGGGTTGGTAGCGCTGGTGTGTGTCGCGGCAGGCGTGATCGCCTCGCTGCTCGGAGCGCACGCAGTCGCGCGCAGCGACTCGGCCAAGGCGCGCCAGGGCGCGCGGCAGACATCGGCGACGATCGCCTCGAGCGTGAAGCAAGCGCTGCGCCACGAGGAAGACATCGCGGTCGGCGCGGCCACCTACTTCGCCGGCAACGCCAGGACCTCGCCCAAGGAATTCGCCACGTGGGTCAAATGGGCGCAGACGCTGCGGCGCTACCCCGAACTCGAGGGACTCAGCCTCGTGACGCTCGTGCACGCGAACGAACTTGCCGCCTTCCACGCGCGCATCTCCGGTCAGCCGCTGAAGCGAGCGGGCGCCGCCGTTTCCTCGCTGCGCGTCGTTCCCGCGAGCGACCACGCCTACTACTGCCTCGCGATCGCGAACCTCGTGCGCAGCCCGGCGAAGAGCCCGCCCGCCGGGCTCGACTATTGCGCGGTGACCCCCGGCCTGCTGCTGACGCGCGACTCGGGGCTCACCCACTACGCCACCGTGCGCGCCGGCGGCACCAAGGCGCTCGCGATCGACACGCCCGTCTACCGGGGCAACGCGATCCCCCGCAGCGTATTCGGGCGCGAGGCGGCGTCGGTCGGCTGGCTGCGCGAGGTGATCGCGCCAAACGTGATGCTCGCGGAAGCGCTGCGCGGCCACGAGACCGCAGCTGTGCGCCTCGTCTACCACACGAGCCAGGCGAGCATCGCGTTTGCGAGCGGCGCCCCGCGGTTCACCGAAGCCGCGGGCACCGCGGCCGGCACACAGAGCACCACCCTGCAACTGCACAACGGCTGGACCGTGCGGAGCTTCGCGGCCGTGCACACGACGAGCGTGCTCGACGACGGCAGCGCGCTCGCGCTGTTGATCGTCGGCTGCGCATTGAGCGCACTGCTCGGCACGTTCTTGTTCGTGCTCGGCGGCGGCCGCGCGCCGGCCGTGGCGCGAGTCGCGCAGCCGCGCAAGCCGAGCGCGCCGGCTGCGGCGGCGCCCAGCGAAGACCTTCACGACCCGCTGACCGGGCTCCCGAGCCGCGCGCTGATGATCGACCGCGCCGAGTGCATGCTCGCGCGTGCCGGACGTCAGTCCGGACTGCTGGTCGGCGCGCTGTTCATCGACATCGACTGGTTCAAGGACGTCAACGAGAAGCTCGGCGAGGCCGCCGGCGATCAGATCCTGAAGATCGTCGCGGAACGGCTCGAAGGCGTCGTGCGCGCCGGCGACACCGTCGGCAGACTCGGCGACGACGAGTTCGTGCTGCTGGTCGAGTCGGCGGCGCGCGGGGCGCGCCTGGACTCGCTGGCGCGGCGCGTCGTCGAGGCGCTGCACAAGCCGTTCGAGCTGGAGGGCTTCGGCCCGAACTTCTTCCTGACGGCGAGCATCGGCGTCGCCTTCGGCCGCTACTCCTCGCCCGAGGATCTGCTGCGCGACGCGCAGCTGGCGCTGCACGCGGCGAAGGCCGCCGGCAAGGACCGCTACACGCTGTTCAACGCGAACATGCGCTCGGTGATCGAGGGTCGCGGCGTACTCGAGGCAGAGCTCAACACGGCGCTTGCGGAGAAACAGTTCTTCCTGCTCTACGAGCCGGTCTATGACCTCGCCACCGGCAAGGTCGCGGGCCTCGACGCACAGCTGCGCTGGCTGCACCCCAAGCGCGGCGTGGTGCTGCCCGACGACTTCATCCCGCTGGCCGAGGAAGCCGGGCTGACCGTGCCGATCGGCCGCTGGGCGCTCGAAGAGGCATGCGGGCGCGCGGCGGCGTGGAACGTCGCCGGCCACGGCGTCGATGTCTCCGTCGAGGTCTCGCCCAACCAACTCAATCGCGAGAACTTCGTCACGGACGTGCGGCGCGCGCTGCAGCAGTCCGGAATCGAGCCGGCGATGCTGACGCTCGCGATCGCCGAGACGACCGTCATGAGCGACGTCAGCGCGGCGGTCGCGCGGCTCGAGGAGATCAAGCAGCTGGGCGTGCGCATCGCGATCGACGACTTCGGCGGCAGCGGCTACGCCTACCACTCCGACTTGCGGCGTCTGCCGCTGGACTTCCTCAAGGTGGACCGCAGCTCGCTCGCGGCCTCCGAGGACGAGGACTACCGCACGTGGCTCTTGGAGGCGATCATGATCGTCGGGCGCGACCTGTCGCTGACGGTGGTCGCCAAGGGAATCGAGAGCTTCGAGCAGCTGAGCGCCCTGCAAGGCATGGGCTGCGCGATGGCGCAGGGCACGCTGATGGGCAAAGCGGTGCCGGCGAACGGCATCGACAACGTGCTCGGCGTGAAGCTGCCGGCGATGCGCCCCGACACGCCCGAGGCGTAGCGCGACACGCCCGGCACAGGGCGCGAGCCACCGGATGCCAGGCGCAAGCCGCCGATGCGTAAGATTGCCGTCATGGCGATGAGCGCGAGCATGCCCAAGGCGGTCGCCCACGGGATCGAGGATCTGCGGGCGCTGAAGGATCGGGTGATCGGCCCGAGCGAGTGGCGCGAGGTCACGCAGGAGATGGTCGACCAGTTCGCCGAGCTGACCGGCGATCATCAGTGGATTCACACGGACGTCGAGCGCGCCAAGCGCGAGAGCCCGTTTGGCACGACGATCGCGCACGGCAACCTGACGCTGGCGCTGATCGACGGCCTGCGCCAGGGCATGAACGAATGGAGCGGCTTCAAGCTGGGCGTCAACTACGGCTGGAACAAGGTGCGCTTCCCGGCGCCGGTGCCGGTGGGCTCACGGCTGCGATGCTTCGCGCAGGTCATCGAGGTGAGCGACGTCGGCAATGGCTGGCACCAGGTCGTGACGCGCTTCACGGTCGAGGCCGATGGGAACGAGAAGCCTGTTTGCGTGGCCGACAGCGTCGGGCGCGTGTTGGTCGACGAGGCCAACTAGCAGCGCTCTGCGAAAATCGAGCTGACTGAACGAAAGGGAGTGTCCGATCAACTGTGTAGGTGGTGAGTTGAAGGGAGACTCATGCCTACAGCGATGCAGGTCGAGACGCAGGACGATGGTGGCTCCGCGGGTGTTTCGCGGAGCGAGCCCGTAGGGCGAGCGCAGCGAAGCACCCGCGGGCGCGCGGCTGGTATCCCTCCCGGGGTGGGTGATCTATCGCGGGAGGTCCGGGAGC
>JASLHP010000132.1 GCA_030149625.1 Solirubrobacteraceae bacterium | reverse complement strand
GAGCCTCGCCGCGTTGATCGCGCTGCTGATCGCGCTCGCGATCGTGTTGCGCGACGTCGATGCCAATCGGGCCAACACGATCGTCAAAGGTCTCCACGAAGGGGCGAACTTCTTCGCCGGCGCGTTCACCGGGCTGATTCGCTTCAGCGGCCATCCCAAGCGCGCGATCACGGTCGACTGGGGCATCGCCCTGGTCGCCTACCTGATCGTGGGCTCGATAGTGTCGAGAGCGATTGCCGGAATCGGACGCGGCGGCGCGCGCTTCGAGCGTGCCAATCGCGCGGTTCCGATTCAATAAGGGGGATATCGGTGGAGACGGTGAGACGGCAGCTCAGACGAGCCCTGCTGGCGGCGCTGCTGGGCGGCGCGCTGACCGGCGTGCTCGCGGCGGGCGCGCGGGCTTTCGAAATCACGAAGTGGGAAGCAGGCACCTGCAAGGAATCGAGCTGCACCGACGCGGGACCGCACTCGGCGTTCTACACGCAGGCGATGGGGCACCCGGACTTCGGCATCACCGATTTTCGCTTCGCCGCGAAAAAAGAAGGCACGGTGCTGAAATACGAAGCGCCGGAAGGCCACGTCAAGAACGTGCGCGTCGATCTTCCGGCTGGGCTGGCCGTCAACCCGGAAGCGACCGAAGTGTGCACGGAAGCGCAGCTCAAGACACAGCTCGAAACGAACAAAAAAGAGTGCCCCGCGGGCAGCCAGGTCGGGATCGACGAAGCCACGGGCACGGCGGCGGTGCTCGGGGTCAGGCAGACGGTCACGGAAGCCTTCCCCGTTTACAACATGGTCCGCAAGGCCGGGCAGCCCGCGCGGTTCGGCGTGGAGGTCAGCAGCGCGCTCGTGAGGACGGCCGGCGTGCAGGGCCTCATATATCTGGAAGGTGGGATCAGCTGGCACAAAGAAGCCGAAACGAGCGAAAACAGCGGCGTCGCCAGCGGCGACTACCACCTGTTCTTCGAGATCAAAGAAATACCCGAGGAACCGGAACTGATCGAGTCGCGCCTGATCTTCTGGGGTGTGCCGGAGGAAGAAACTCACATCGGCAAGCCGACGGCGTTCATCACGCTGCCGAGCACCTGCTCGAGCCCGCAGATCACAACGCTGCACGCGGACACGTATGAAGACGAACAGCGCTGGGTCCCCGCGACGAACGAAACGCCGGTCACCGCCACCGGTTGCGACAGCCTTGCATTCAAGCCGACGCTGACGCTGTCGCCGCAGACGAGCCAATCCGATCTGCCGGATGGCGCAACTGTGACGCTGCACGTGCCTCAATACATGGACGAACCGTCGAAGCCCGACTCGGCGGACGCGCAGAGCGCGCAGGTCACGCTGCCGGAAGGCATGACGCTGAACCCATCCGCCGCGCAGGGGCTCGAAACCTGCAGCCAACAGCAGTATGAAGAAGCAGGCAAAGACGAAGACGGCAATTGCCCGGGAGCCTCCGAAGTTGGCACGGTCAGCGTGAACGCGCCGGGAATCAAGAATGGCTCGCTCCTCGGGAGCGTCTACGTCGGCGCCCCCAAGCCCGGAGAAGAACCGAAACGAGGCGAATACAGACTGTTCTTGATCGCACATTCGCCTGAATTCGGCGTCGGCCTGCGCCTGGAAGGCCTCGTGCGCGCCAACCCGCAGACGGGTCAGTTGACGACGACGATCTCCGGCGCGCCGCAGATCCCGTTCGAAAGCCTCACGCTGCGCTTCCGCGGCGGGCCGCGCGCGCCGCTGGCCAACCCGCTGACGTGCGGCGCCGTCGCGCCGTCGGCGGCGATCACCCCCTACGGCGGCGAGCCCGCGGCGGCGCCGGCGGCGAGCGGCTTCACGGTCGACGCCAACGGCGCCGGCGGCGAATGCGCCGCGCCGCTGTCGTTCTCGCTCGTCCAGAGCCTCACGCCGCAGAGCCCGGGCGACGCCGGCGCCTACGATCCGGCCAGCTTCAGCCTGAAGCGAGCCGAAGGTCAGCAGTACCTGTCGAAGGTGAGCACGACCCTGCCCGCCGGCCTGCTCGGCGCGATCCCATCGGTGCCGCTGTGCGGCGAAGCGCAGGCGAACGCCGGCACATGTCCCGCGACAAGTCAGATCGGCACCGTCGAGGTGGCCGCGGGCGCGGGCAGCGAACCGTACAACTTCGCCGGTCGCGCTTACCTGACCGGACCCTACGGCGGCGCGCCGTACGGCCTGTCGGTCGTGGTCCCCGCCGTCGCCGGGCCGTACGACCTCGGCGAAGTCGTCACCCGCGCGACTCTCAGCGTGGGCGTATACAACGGCCGCGTCACGGCGTCGGCGACGCTGCCGAGCATCGTCGGCGGCGTGCCGTTGCGCCTGCAGAGCCTCGACGTCGCGGTCAACCGGCCGAGCTTTCTGTTCAACCCCACGAGTTGCTCTCCGCTCGCGGCCGAATCGGTGCTCATCGCCGCCACCGGCGCCAGCCAGAGCCTGTCGAGCCCATTTCAGGTCGGCGACTGCGGCGCGCTCGCGTTCACGCCGAGCCTCAGCGCGTCGAGCGGTGCGAAGACCTCGAAACTCGGCGGCGCGAGTCTCGTCGTCAAGGTCACGCAGAGTGCCCATCAGGCGAACATCCGCGAGCTGCAGCTGCAGTTGCCAAAGCAGATGGTGGCGCGCTTCTCGACGATTCAGAAAGCGTGTCCCGCGGCGACGTTCGAAGCAGGTCCGCCGCCGGGCGGCTGTCAGCCAAGCTCGATCATCGGCCAGGCCACGGTCTCGACGCCGGTGCTGCCGGGACAGCTCAGCGGCGATGCCTATTTCGTGTCGCACGCCGCCGAATCGTTCCCCGACGTCGAGCTCGTCCTACACGGAGACGGCGTCACGATCGTGCTCGTGGGTCACACCCACATCGCCAACTCCAGCATCACCACCTCGACGTTCGAAAGCCTCCCTGACGCGCCGATCTCGAGCGTCCTCGTGAGCCTGCCGGTCGGGCCCAGCTCGGCGCTTTCGGCCAATGGCCCACTGTGCCGCGCCAAGCTGCTCGCGCCCACGACGATCATCGCTCAGAGCGGCGCGAAGATCTCCCACGAGACGACGATCTCCGTCACCGGCTGCCCTGTCGAGGTGATCTCGCACAAGCGTCGCGGCACGCGGCTGACGCTCACCGTCTGGGCGCCGCAAGCCGGTCGCCTCACCGTGAGCGGGGCTGGGATCAAGCCTGTGAGCCGCCGCGTGAAGCAGGCCGGCGAGCTCAAGCTGCACCTCCGCCTCGGCGCCCGCGCGCTGGCCCGACGGCAGAAGCCCAAGCTGCGCGTCGGCTTCAAGCCAAGCTCCGGCAAGGGTGGCTCCGCGGCCTCGTTCAGGCTGCGCTGATCGTCGCGTCGCTCAGGGCCGCCGCTAGGGCCGCTGATCGACCAGCCGCAGCTCGAGCGTCTCGCCCGCGCCGGCGCCTCGCACGATGCGGTGGCGCTCGTCGGTCAGATGCTCTATCACCGGCGCGAGCCCATCCGCCGCCGCGGTCAGCAGGCGCTCGCCGCGGCCCACGTGCAGCGGGCCGATCCGCAGGTCGAGGTTGCGCGGCGCGATGCTCACGCCGACGTCGAGACGGCCCGCGCTGATCGAGTCGCCGGCCTTGGCGGCGAGCACGTCGGCGACGAGTTGGACGTCGGAGATGCGGTCTGTCGAGAAGTACGCGCGGGCGGCGAGCGTGCTGAGGACGCGCGGCAACACGGCCCGCGCCAACGCGTTCGGCGCCACGCTCAGCTCGACGCCGCTCGACGGCGACGCGCCGGCGCTCGCCGCCGCGGCGGGCGTC
>JASLHP010000094.1 GCA_030149625.1 Solirubrobacteraceae bacterium | reverse complement strand
CGACCGCGAAGGCTTCGTGGCCGAGGCCGGCGAGTACCTGCGCTCGGAGCTGCGCGAGGTCGGCATCGACGCGCAGATCGCCGGTCGCGCCAAGCACTTCTACTCGATCTATTCGAAGATGACGAACAAGGGACGCGAGTTCAACGAGATCTACGACCTCACGGCGATGCGCGTGATCGTCGACTCGGTCAAGGACTGCTATGGCACGGTCGGCGTGATCCACTCGCTGTGGAAGCCGCTTCCCGGCCGCTTCAAGGACTTCATCGCGATGCCCAAGTTCAACATGTACCAGTCGCTGCACACGACCGTGATCGGCCCCGAGGGCCAGCCGCTGGAGATCCAGATCCGCACGCACGAGATGCACGAGATGGCCGAGTTCGGCGTCGCCGCGCACTGGGTCTACAAGCAGGCCGACAGCGGCAATCAACGCTCCGGCTGGACGGTGGCGGGCGAGGACGCCAAGCTCAAGTGGCTGCGCTCGATGCTCGATTGGCAGAAGGAGCTCTCGGACCCACGCGAGTTCATGGAGACGCTGCGCACGGACCTGTTCGAGGAGGAGGTCTACGTCTTTACGCCGAAGGGCGAAGTCAAGTCGCTGGCCGCCGGCGCGACACCGCTGGACTTCGCCTACGAGGTGCACACCGAGATCGGTCACCGCTGCGTGGGCGCGCGCGTGAACGGGAAAATCGTGCCGCTGCACTACGAGCTGCAGTCGGGCGACATCGTCGAGATCCTCACCGCCAAGCGCGAGCGCGGTCCCTCGCGCGACTGGCTGGCGACGGTCAAGACGACGCGCGCGCGCAACAAGATCAAGGCGTGGTTCAAGGCCGAGTCCCGTCAGGACACCGAGCACACCGGGCGCGAGCTGCTGCAGGAACACCTGCGCAAGCAAGGCCTGCCCGCGCAGAAGATCACCGGCTCCGCGCTGCTCGCGGACGTGATCCGCGAGGTCGGCTACCGCAAGGCCGATGACTTCTACATCGCGCTCGGGGCGGCCAAGATCTCACCCAAGCTGGTCGTCAACAAGGTCATGCAGCGCCTCAAGCAGGGTGAGGCCGCCGACGCGGACGCGAGCGCCGCTGACCTCTTGCGCATCGGGCGCGCGCGGCGCCGCCCGACGAAGTCCTCGAATCAGTACGGGATCAGGGTCGAAGGCGTCGACGACGTGATGCTGCGCTTGGCCAAGTGCTGCCGGCCGGTGCCGGGCGATGAGATCGTGGGTTACATCTCGCTTGGGCGCGGCATCACGATCCACCGCGAAGACTGCCCCAACGCGGCGCTGCTGCGCAAGAGTCCCGAGCGCTTCACGAGCGTGTCCTGGGAGGGCGACCAGTCGACCGGCTTCGTCGTCGAAATCCAGATCGACGCATGGGATCGCCACCATCTGCTCGCCGACCTGTCCCGCGCCTTCTCGGAGTCCGGCGCGAACATCCTCGAAGCGCGCTGCCTGTCGATGCCGCCGATGGTCAAGAACCGCTTCGTCGTCGAGGTCGCGGACACGCACTCGCTGAAGAGCGCGGTCACGCGCCTGCGCAACACCGAGTCGGTGTTCGACGCCTACCGCGTCACGCCCGGCGCCGCGTCTGCCTGAGCGCCTGTTTCAAGCGACGACGTTGAGCGCCCGCGGCAGAATCGAATAGCGGGCCTCGGTCACTTCACCGAGGTAGTCGCCGTCAACCTGCAGCGGCAGCGGCTGCCCGTCGCTGGTGCGGACGACGAGCTCGCTGAGATTCTTGAGTCCCGTGACCTGACGATTGCCGGCCACGTGCGCATGGCGGGAGAGCGCGCGCCAGGCGATGAACGGCATCGACAGCAGCGTCGCTCGGTGCAGGACTCCGCTGGCGAGCGCGCCAGAGTCAAGCGCGGCGCCATCGGCGATCTGGACCGGACGGTTCTGGAAGTAAGTGAACGGCGAGCCGTTCTGGACGATCGCGGTGACGCCTTCGAGATGCCTGCCGTCGGCCTGCACCTGCAGCCGCGGCGGGCTCACGAGATAGCGTCGCAGGTATGTGCTGACGGCGACCCACGTAAAGAAGTACGGGCCAAGGCGCGCCTTCAGCTTGGGGTTGGCGTCGACACGCTCGACGACGCTCGCATCGAGACCGAGCCCGGACGCGAACGCGAAGCAGCGGCCGTTGACGACGCCGAGGTCGACTTTGCGCGGTCTCCAGTCGTCGGCCATCGCCAGCAGATGCTCGGTGGCGTCGACGACGTCGCCGGGAATGCCGAGCATCTTGCCGAACACGTTGGCGGAGCCGCCGGGCAGACAGCACAGCGGGGTGGGGGAGCCGAGCAGCCCGTTGGCGGCTTCGTTGACGGTGCCGTCGCCGCCAAAGGCGACGACCACGTCGTAGCCCTCGTGCGCTGCCTCGCGGCACAGCTCGGTGGCGTGCCCGCGCGCCTCGGTGTCCACCGCGTCGACCTCGAAGCGACCTTGCAGCGCGTAGACGACGAGGTGGCGCAGGCGGTCGGAGACAGTCGTCGCGTAAGGGTTGACGATGATCAACATGCGCCGCTTGCTCTCGGGTGCGGCGAAGCGGAAGGGTGCTTCCGCCTCGCCGGTAAGCTGATCGCGTGCGCTGGCGGGGGTACTCACGCCATGGCCTACACCGCTGCTCGTCCGGCGTTACCAGCCACTTGGCCAGACAACGGTTGGGCGCTCTCGCAGTCGCTGCAATTCGCCGATACGGTTGCTAAACTGCCGCGCAGACATAGCTGGACACATCCAGAGGGGTGAAGGGACTGGCCCAATGAAACCCCGGCAACCACCGTCCGTCACAGCGGGAAGGTGCCAATTCCAGACAGATGTGTGGCGGGCTTCGCGCCCTTCGCCACACCGTGACAAGGCGAAGACAACGCGAAGGGAGCCCCAATGGCTGTCAGTCATCTTCAGTGCAAGGAGTGCAGGGCCGAGTATCCGCTCGAGGCGCTTTACGTGTGCGAGCGCTGCTTTGGCCCGCTCGAGGTCGCCTATGACCACACCCGTCAGATCGGCGAGGGCGGCGTCGCCGAGCTGCGCCGGCGCATCCAGGGCGGACCGCAGAACATCTGGCGCTACGCGGACTTCCTGCCGCTCGCGGGCGGGCCTCCGGGTCCCTCGGGGCGCCTCGCCTCGCGCGTGGGCCTGCCAGCGGGCTGCACGCCGCTGATCCGCGCCGACAGATTGGCCGAGCGCCTGGGTCTGCGTGAGGTGTGGGTCAAGAACGACGCGGCCAACCCGACGCACTCGTTCAAGGACCGCGTCGTCTCGGTTGCCGTCACACGGGCGCGCGAGCTTGGCTTCGAGACGATCGCGTGCGCTTCGACCGGCAACCTCGCG
>JASLHP010000378.1 GCA_030149625.1 Solirubrobacteraceae bacterium | reverse complement strand
TCATGATCCGGCGGAGCTTTCCTCCTTCAGTTGCTCCGCCCTGCGCAGCAGCTCGCTCGCGCTGATGCCGAGTCCGTCGCAGATGTGCAGCAGGGTCAGGTAGGTGGGGTTGCCGAGACCTTGGGCGAACATGTTGATCTGCCTGACGTCGAGCTTGCAGCGATTGGCGACCTTGCTCTGGCTGAGGCCCTTCTCGGCGATCACGAGCTTGATCGCTTGCCCGAGCCGCACGTGGTCCTGAGTGATCGGGGTGGATGGGGCGGATGGCGTGGATGCTGCGGGCTTCTGCTCGGCGTCCATGGCGGGCAGCTTTACGCAAACCCGCGAGCAGGACATAGGACATATAAATAGAAATCTCCTGCAGACAGTTGTCGTCCGTGCAATTTGGGAGATTTTTGTCTGTGGGACAGCGCGAACAACAGCAGGACCTGCTGGCCTTGGGCCGGGCGATCCGCGAGATCCGCGGCGAGCACGGTGTGGACGTGGCGCAGCTCGCGAACGTGACCGGAGTCGATCGGAGGCGCATCGCGGCACTCGAGGCGGGGCGGCTGGATCCCGCTTACGAGTTGCTGCTGGCGCTCGGCGATGGCCTCGGTGTGCCCGCGTCGGCGTTCGTGATCCGGGCCGAAGCGCTGCTGGCCGAGGACGGGGGTCCGCCGCAGACGACGGCCTGAGCGGTCCGCATCGCCGCCCGCGGCGAGCAGCGCGGACGCGCGCCGGCGCTCGGCGGATTGGCGCGTGTGCGGCAATGGCCACGACTTCGCGCCGGTCGGGACATCCGGGCTGGCGGCGGTTTCTGCCGTGACTTGTATTGGATGGACGACTGACGTCTACCAGTCCAATGGGTCTCGGGGCAGATAGCGTCCGCCGTCGCCGCGCACCAACAGACCCTCCAGCTCGAGTTCGCTGAGCGCCGGCAGCACCTCGCGCGCGCTGACGCCCACGCGTATGAGCCGGTCGGGCGTGTCGTATCCGGCGCCCACGTGCTCGAGCACCGCCGACAGCGTCGGATGCATCGCCGAGCGTGCGTGTGCGTGGTCGCAGCGTCGCAGGGCGGCCGGCCGTGCCGCGTCCGCCGCTACGGACGCTCCGCCGTGCGCATAGATCAGCTCGAGCACGTCGCGCGGTCCGCGCGCAAGGCTCGCGCCATCCATCAGCAGCGCGTGTGCGCCGCGCGAGAGCGGCGAGCTGACACGGCCGGGGATCGCCGCGACGACGCGTCCGAGCGCTTTCGCGAGTGCAGCCGCGGCGAGCTCCTCCGGCGTCTCGCGCGCCTCGACGACGACGCTCAGCAGTCCCAGCCCGACGACGATGCGCGCGCTCGCGAGCTGCCCCCAGCGCCGCCCGTCGCATCCCCACGGCAACTCTGAGATCGCGCATCCGTCTTGCATCACGCGCTTGTACAGCGGGCGCAGTCGCGGTGAGCACGACACGCCGAGCCCGTCGCCGCGCACCGCGATGGCGCCGGCGCCGGCATCGAGCACGCCCGCAAGCGCGGCCGCCGCGATCCCACCGGCGAGGCCGGCGACGACCGTCACGCCGCTTGCGGCGAGACCGCGAGCGAGACCGCGCGCGGTCTCGCGCCCGTAGTCGCTCGGCGAGCTGCTGCCGACGATCGCGACGGTGGGCGCCGCGCTCAGCCTCGCCAGCCGTCCGCTGTCGCCGAGCTCCGCGAGCATGTGTGGCGACGCGCGCGCGATCAGCGTTCTCGGGTAGCCACGGTCGTGGCGGCAGATCGTGCGCTCTTGCCGGTGCTTGCCTTCGAGCGCGCCTGGGGCGAAGCGCTCGTATGCGTCCCGGAGCGCGCTCGCGCGTTTGCCCGCCACGGCCGCGATCAGCTGTTCGTCACCGAGCGCCAGCAGCTCGAGCAGGCGCGCGCGGTCTCGCGCGCAGCGATCGAGAACGCCGCTCAACATCGACAGCAGCCAGCGGCGGCGCAGGCATGTCGCGCATGCGCCCGGCCCCGGCGCTCGCGGCTCGGAAGCACGTATGTCGTTCGCGGCGCTCGGGCTTGCCGAGGCGCTCGCGCGATCAGAGGCGCTCGGGCGCTCAGACGCGCTCGGGCGCTCAGCAGACGCGCTCATGCCGCGCGGTTGCCCGCGACGCCCGGCTGCGGACGCAGCGCGAGCGCCGTGTTGATGTCACGCGCGCGTACGCGCGCGCTCGCGTCGAGGTCGGCGATCGTGCGCGCGACGCGCAGCACGCGATGCTCGCCGCGTGCGCTCAGCAAGCCGCGTGCGGCGGCGGCGCTCAGGAGCTCCTGGCCGCGGCTATCCAGGCGCGCGTGGCGGCTCAGCATCCGCGCGTCCATGTGCGCGTTGACGCTCACGCCGTCGGACGCGAGCCGCGCGGCCTGACGCGCGCGAGCTTCGGCGACCTGCGCGCGCGCCTGCGCGCTGGTCATCAGCGCCGGCGCGCGTAGGCTCTCGGCTGGTATGCGCTCGAGCGTCGAGAGCAGGTCGATGCGGTCGAGCAGCGGACCGCTCAGGCGGCGGCGGTGGCGCGCAAGCTCGGCTTCGCTACAGCGGCACAACTCGCCGTCGCCGGCGTAGCCGCACGGGCACGGATTGGTCGCGGCGATCAGCATGAAACGCGTGGGGTAGACGGCGGAGCGGCTCGCGCGTGCGA
This sequence comes from Solirubrobacteraceae bacterium, assembly GCA_030149625.1. Next base: position 1,162 of record JASLHP010000378.1, on the reverse strand, counting down.
TCGCGACGCGTCCATCCTCGAGCGGCTGGCGCAGCGCCTCGAGGCTGGCGCGCGAGAACTCCGAGAGCTCATCCAGGAACAGCACGCCGTTGTGCGCGAGCACGACCTCGCCGACCGATCCGCGGCTCGCGCCGCCGACGAGGCCGGCGGCCGTGATCGAGTGGTGCGGCGCGCGGAACGGCCGCGTCGTGGCGAGCGCATCGACGCGCGCGCCGGTGAGGCTATGAATGCGGGTCACCTCGACCGCCTCGGCGCCGGCCATTTGCGGCAAGATCGAGACGATGCGCTGCGCGAGCATCGTCTTGCCGGTCCCCGGCGGGCCGCTGAGCAGCACGTTGTGCGCGCCCGCGGCGGCGATCACGAGCGCTTTGACCGCGTGGTGCTGGCCGCGCACGTCGCTCAGGTCCGCTCCCGTGTGGCCGGCGGCGTTGCTCGATGGGCTCGAAGCGGCCGCGCAGCCGCGCGGGCGCGGCTGCGCGAACGGGTCGCCGCGCTCAGCCGGCGAGTCGTCCGTGCCGCCGTTCAGCACGCGCACGGCGCTCCGCAACTGTGCGACGGCGGCCACGTCCAGACCGTCGATCAGCCGCGCCTCATGCGCAGACGCGGGCGCGAGCGCGAGTACGCGCATTCCCGCGCGCTGCGCCGCGTGCGCGACGGCGAGCGCGCCGCGCGAAGGACGCACGGCGCCGTCGAGCGCGAGCTCGCCGAACAGCGCGACGCGCTCGAGCGCCGCGGCCGGCAATTGGCCTGCGGCGGCGAGCACCGCGCACGCGAGCGCCAGGTCCAGGCCGGGGCCGGCCTTGCGCACGTCGCCCGGCGCGAGGTTCGCGGTGATGCGCCGGCCGGGGAACTCATAGCCGGAGTTGAGGATCGCGGTGGTCACGCGCTCGCGCGCCTCGCGCACGGCTGCGTCCGCGAGGCCGACGATCGCGAAGCCGGGAAGTCCCGCGCGCACGTCCACCTCGACGCTCACGTGTCGCGTCTGCAGCCCATCGATCGTGAACGCGTGCGCCCGCGCCAGCATCGTCTCGACTCCTGTCGTCGCCTTCGGTGCTCCGGCGCGGCAGGCTAGGGGGCGCTTGGGATGGGACGCTCGCTCGACGGTCGGTACCCGCACACGTGCGGGTACCGCGGCAGGCGCATGCGCCTGCCGCTGACACGC
>JASLHP010000356.1 GCA_030149625.1 Solirubrobacteraceae bacterium | reverse complement strand
CCGTGTCCCTTCGCGTCTCGATGGACGTCCTGTGATCGCCGAGCTCCAGGCCGAGGTCCGCGAGCTGGCGCGCGAGCGCGACGCCGTGATCCTCGCCCACAACTACCAGCTCCCGGAGATCCAGCAGGTCGCCGATTATGTCGGGGACTCACTCGGCCTATCCCAAGAGGCCGCGCGGGCGGACGCAGAGACGATCGTGTTCTGCGGCGTGCACTTCATGGCCGAGACGGCCTCGGTCCTCTGCCCGGACAAGCGCGTGCTGATCCCCGACCCCGACGCAGGCTGCTCGCTCGCCGACGCGATCACGGCCGAGCAGCTACGCGAGTGGAAGGCGAGCCACCCCGGCGCGGTCGTCGTCATGTACGTGAACACCACCGCCGAGGTCAAGGCGCTCACCGACTACTGCTGCACCTCGGCCAACGCCGTGGATGTCGTGCGCCACATCTACGCCACCCACGGCGAGGACACCGAGATCCTGTTCGGGCCGGACATGTGGCTCGGCGCCTACGTCGAGAAGGAGCTGGGCCGCCCGATGCACGTCTGGGACGGCGAGTGCCACGTTCACGCCGGCATCCGCCCCGCCGACATCGAAGCGACGCGCGCGGCTCACCCGGGCGCCGACTTCCTGATCCACCCAGAGTGCGGCTGCTCGACCAGCATCATGGAGTACGTCGCCGCCGGCGACGTGGACGCCGAGGGGGTGCACATGCTCTCGACGGGCGGCATGCTCAAGTACGCCGAGTCGATCGAGCAGCGCGCACCGGCCGCGGCGCAGGTCGCCGAACCGGGTCTCCCCGACACGACGGAGCCGCCCGCCGCCGACATCGCCACCCACCCCGTCCGCGAGGCCGTTGTCGCGACCGAGGTCGGGATGCTCTACCCGCTGCGGATGGCCGCTCCCGATGTCGAGTTCATCCCGGCCAACGCGGAGGCCTCGTGCGTGTTCATGAAGATGATCACGCTGCCGAACCTGCGCGATGCCCTGCGCGACGGGCGCTTCGAGGTCAAGGTCGACGCGGAGACGGCCGCGAAAGCGCGGGTGCCGATCGATCGCATGGTGGCGATCGGGTAGCGATTAGTGGTAAGGCATCTGTAACAAATACGCCACACTTCTTGGCGTCTTGGTAGTGTATCTGTTACAGTCTACGTGATGGACGTGGATCCCGACGAAGTCGCGAGGGCGCTGGTCGCCCGCCTTCGTGAGAGCAGTGGGTTGACCCAGACGGAGCTCGCGCGGCGCAGCGGACTCGATCGCTCGGCGCTCAGCGCATATGAGCGTGGGCGCCGCCAGCCGTCCGTCGGCGCGCTCGCGCGCATCGCGGCGGCGGCAGGCATGGAACTGGACCTGGCCCCCGCACGCAACGCGGCGGCCGACGAGCACGCCGGCCGGATCCTGGCTCAGGTGCTCGAGCTCGCCGAGGCGCTGCCATACCGACCTCGCCAGGAGCTGATGTACCCGCCGCTGATCCAGCTCGCCGCGTGAGCAATCTCAGCGACCTGCTGTTCGAAGTTCACGACTCCCTCGATCGTGCGCACATCCCACACGCCGTCGGCGGAGCCATCGCCCTGGCCTATTGCACTCTCGATCCACGCGGGACCCGTGACCTCGACTTCAACCTGTTCGTCGGCACCGAGCGTGCTCGGGAAGTCCTCGCGGTCCTGCCGGACAGGGTCGAGGTGGACGGAGATCGGCTGGAACGCCTCGAACGAGTTGGCCAGGTCAGGCTCAAATCCGGGCCGATACCCCTCGACCTGTTCCTGAACGTGCTTCCGTTCCATCAGCACGTTGCCGAACGCGTCCGTCAGGTCCCGTTTGAAGGCCGGACGATCCCGATCCTCAGCTGCACCGCTCTTGTTGTCTTCAAGGCATTCTTCGACCGCACCCAGGACTGGGCGGACATTGAGGCGATGGTCGAGGCACGCTCGTTCGACGAGAACGAGGCGGCCGATTGGATTCGAGGCATGCTTGGTGAGGACCCGCGCCTCGACCAACTCGCCGCAGCGATGTCGCGCAGGCGCTCACAGGGCGAGCCCCGGCCTCTGCGGCTGGACCCCGACGGCAAAGTCGTGCTGCCGGACGCCTAGAACTCGTCCGCCGTGTGCGGCCCGACGACGCCCACCGCGAGGTGGTCGTCGATCCCGGCGGCGATCTCCCGCACCTCGTTGAAGGTGACCGCGTCGAGCGCCGCGATCGCTTCGTCCGGGTCGATCGGCTCGCCGAAGACGATCGTCTGGTTCGCGGCGTGGCGTGCGACCGCGTTGGAGTTCTCAAAGGCGAGCACCAGCCGTCCGGCGGCGTAGGCGCGCGCGCGTTCGACCTCCTCCTCGGTCGGCCCGTCGTCGCGCAGCTCCACGACGATCTCGCGCATGCGCGTGTAGGCCTCGATCGTCTTCTCGGAGTCCAGCCCCGAGCCGAGCTGGAGGATCGGCACATCGGCGAAGGCGTGTGAGAGCGCGTAGACCGAGTAGCAGAGGCCGCGTTTCTCGCGGATCTCGTCGAACAGCCGCGAGCCCATCGAGCCGCCCAGCAGCGTCGAGTAGATCGCGAGCGCCGCGCGTTCGCGCACGCTCGAAACCGTGATCTGCGGACGGTAGATCATGCGCAGGTGAGACTGGTTCGTGTCCTTCTCCTCGACCAGCGTCTGC
>JASLHP010000345.1 GCA_030149625.1 Solirubrobacteraceae bacterium | reverse complement strand
GCCCGGCCAGCTAGCCGGGCGCCCCCGGTGCGTCTCGTAGTCGCGCGCCACCTCCTCGAGCACGCCCAGCATCGCGGGCGCCGCCGGCACGAGCCGTGCGCCGGCGGGCGTTGCCGCGATCACCTGGCGTACCGGCGGGGCGGGGGACAGCGCGCGGATGGCGATGTCCTCGCGCACGACCGACAGCGCCAGCTCGGGGATCAGCGCCACGCCGACCCCCGCCGCCACGAGCCCTTGCACGGTCTGATAATCGTCGCTCTCGAAGGCCACGTTCGGCTCGAAGCCGGCCGCATGACAGCTGCGCACGACGTGGCGCGCGCAGGGGCTCGCGCTAGCGGTCTGCACCCAGGCTTCGGCGGCGAGGTCCGCGAGCCGCAGTCGCCCCTTGCCCGCGAGCCGGTGCGCGCGGGGAAGCGCCAGGTACATGGGGTCCTCGAGCAGCTCCGTGCGGGTCACGTCATCGGTTGGCAGCGTCTCGCCGGCGAACTCGAACAGCAGCGCGAGATCCAGCTCGCCGCCGCGAAGGCGCGCGACGATCTCCTCCGGCTCGCCCTCGGCGAGCGTCAGCTCGACGTCGGGGTATGAGGCGTTGAAGGCGGCGATCGCGAGCGGCAGCAGTGTGGCGCCTGCAGTCGGGAACGAGGCTACGCGCAGGCGCCCGCCGCGCAGTCCGGCGATCGCCGCGAGCGAGGTCTCGGCGGCGTCCAAGCGCGCGAGGATGCCGTCCGCGTGACCCACGAGCGTCTGTCCCGCGGCCGTCAGCGTGACGCCGCGTGGATGGCGCTCGAGCAGCGTCATGCCGGTTTCGCCCTCGAGCGCGGCGATCTGCTGGGAGACGGCGGACTGGGTGTAGGACAGCGCCTCGGCGGCAGCTGAGAACGAGCCGCGATACGCGACCTCCTTGAGCACCCGCAACCTGGTCACGTTGAGCATTAGCTATACTTATATCAAAAATTATTATAATTATTGTCTCTGATGGCAGGTAAGTGTCAAGATGGACTGAAATCGAGCCGAAAGATTCACGAAGCCAAACCCGCCGGCCACCGAGCCGACCCTCACAAGGAGCCAGTCAAATGCCCGCCAAGATCATCGTTTCCTACGACGGCACCGCCAACGAGGAGGACGCCATCGCCTTGGGCCGCCTGCTCGGCGGCGCCGGAGCCGAAGTGTCACTCGCCTACGTACGCCACAACCCCGAGACCGACAGCGTGCGCGAGGAGATCGCGCAGGCCGAGGCCGAGAACGTGCTCGACCACGGCGTCGAGCTGCTCGGCCGTCCGGAGGCCAAGCGCCACGTCGTCACGGACCGCAGCACCCCGCGCGGCCTCGCCTCGCTGGCCGAGCGCGAGGGCGCTGACGTGATCGTGTTCTGCTCGGACTCGCACACCGCCAAGGGTCACGTCGCGATCGGCAACTCGGCCGAGCGCTTGCTCGAGGGCGGAAGCACCGCGATCGCGATCGCCCCGGTTGACCTGGCCGAGCGCGTGCAGGGCTCGGGCATCCAGCGGATCGTCGCGGTCGGCGACGCCGACGGCGGTGCACGCCAGACCGCGGAGGCGCTCGCGAGCGCACTCGGCGCGACGGTCGAGCCGGTCGCCGGCGAGCAGACCGACCTGCTCGTGATCGACTCTCGCGCTGACGCGGCCCAGGGTCGCGTCTCGCTCAGCTCCTCGGCTTCGCACCTGATCGAGACCGCTCGCTACCCGGTGCTCGTCGTGCCGCGCGGCGTGACGCTCGGCTTCGGCGCAGCGACGCACGCACCGGCCGTCGCGTAGCGAACGCCACGCTAGCGGTCCGCGCGGCGGGGTCAGCGAATCGTCCCGCCGCGCGCCCGCGCCAGCAGGTAGCGCGCGAGCGCCGTCAGGAAATCCAGCGACCCGCCGACCAGGTGGCCCGCCGGCCCGGTCCACAGCCAAGCCTCGGCGCGACGGCTGACGGGTGGGCGGGGCGAGGGCCGCATCGAGCGGCACGGTATCGTGGCGTCGGTGCCAGTCGCCCTGAAGACCACCGTCACCGAGCTTGCGGATTCGCGTGTACGGCTGCAGGTGCAGGTTCCCTCGGGGGAGGTCGAGGGTCGCCTCGAGCGCAAGGCCCAGCAGCTCGGGCGTGAGCTGAAGCTGCCTGGCTTCCGTCGCGGCAAGGTTCCAGCGCCGCTCGTGATCCAGCGCCTCGGCCGCGAGGCGATCCTCGAGGAAGCGGTGCGCGACACGCTCTCCAGCTGGTATTCCGACGCGATCGAGAGCGCCGGCATCGTCCCCGTCGGCGACCCGCAGCTCGACCTCGGAGAGCTGCCGCCGCAGGGCGAGGCGCTCGAGTTCTCGATCGAGATCGGCGTGCTGCCCAAGGCTGAGCTCGGCGACTACAAGGGCCTTGAGGTCGGGCGGCGCGAGCCCGAGGTCGCCGACGCGCAGATCGAGCAGGAGATCGACGCGATGCGCGAGCGACTCGCGCGCCTGGAGACGGCCGAGCGACCCGCCGTCGCGGGAGACTTCGTGGTCGTCGACTATGTCGGCTCACTCGTCGAGCAGGATTCCGACGGCGCGCAGAGCCTGGCGCTGTTTGCGGGCGGCGAGGGCCGCGATCAGCTGATCGAGCTCGGTTCCGGCAACCTGATTCCCGGTTTCGAGGACGGCCTGCTCGGCGCCAGCGCCGGCGAGACGCGCACGGTCGCGGTGACGTTTCCGGCCGACTACGGCAGCGAGCAGCTGGCCGGGCGTGACGCCTCGTTCGAGATCACGGTCAAGGAGGTCAAGCTCAAGGAGCTCCCGGAGGTGAACGACGATCTGGCGATCGACGCGGGCTTCGACGATCTGGGGCAGCTGCGCGGCGACATCCACAAGCGGCTGCTGGAGCTCGACGAGGAACGGGTGGACAGCGAGTTTCGGCAGTCCGCGCTGGACGCGGCGGTCGCCACGGCGCAGATGACCGTGACGCCCGAGCTGGTCAAGGCACGCGCGCGCGAGATGTGGGAGCGGATGCTGCACTCGCTCTCGCACCGCGGCATCTCGCGCGAGGCGTATCTGCAGGTCACCGGGAGACAGGAGACGGACGTCCTGACCGAGATGGAGCCCGAAGCCGAGCTCGCGCTGCGCCGTGAGGCCGTGATCACGGCCGTCGTCGCCGCCGAGGGCATCGACCCACCCGACGCAGATCTACTGCAGGCGCTCGCCCCGACCGCCGAGCGTGAGGGCGTCGAGCCGCAGAAGCTGCTCGAGCAATTGCGCGGCGCCGGGCGCCTGGAGGAGGTGCGCGAGGATCTCGCGGCGCGCGCCGCGATCGATCTGATCGCCGTCGCGGCCAAGCCGATCCCGCTGGCGCAGGCGCAGGCACGCGAGCAGCTCTGGACACCCGCGAAGGCGGGGGACGGCACGAGCGCCGCATCCGAGGGCACGGCTGGCGCACCCGCCCGGTTGTGGACACCGGATCGCTAGCCTCTAGAGGAATCTGGTAGGCGAGGCGAAACAAAGGCGAGGACTATGCCCCGGAAGCGAGGAACATGAGCCCACTTGTACCGATGGTCGTCGAGCAGACTTCGCGCGGCGAGCGCGCATTCGACATCTACAGCCGCCTGCTCAACGAGCGAATCATCTTCCTCGGCACGCCAGTGGACGATCAGATCGCCAACCTGATCGTCGCTCAGCTGCTGCACCTCGAGTCCGAGGATCCCGAAAAGGATGTCTCGCTGTACATCAACTCGCCCGGCGGCTCCGTGTACGCGGGTCTCGCGATCTACGACACGATGCAGTTCATCAAGCCCAACGTGCAGACGATCTGTGTGGGAATCGCGATGTCGATGGGCGCGTTGCTGCTGGCCGGCGGCGCGGCGGGCAAGCGCATGGCGCTGCCCAATGCCAAGATCCTCATTCATCAGGTCTCATCCAGCTTCCAGGGGCAGGCGACCGACATCGAGATCCACGCAAGGGAGATCATCGATGTACGCCGCCGGCTCGACGAGATCATCGCCAAGCACACGGGCAAAGATCTGGGGCAGGTCCGACAGGACACCGAGCGCGACTACTTCATGAGCTCGGAGGAGGCTAAGGAGTACGGCATTATTGATCGTGTGATCTCCGAGCACTGAGGACAGCCCGCCGCCGCGAGTGGCGATGCCGGTGGCGTGGGGCCGTGTCGAGGCTCGCTCGCGTGCCCGGCGCGCGACGCTCGCCGCGCGCATCGCTTGCGTAGCGACTGTCCTTCGGACTAGATTGAGATCAGCAGGGAGGACCCAAGGGATATGGCCAGACCGACAGACTCCAGCGAGCAGCTCCTGTGCAGCTTCTGTGGCA
>JASLHP010000297.1 GCA_030149625.1 Solirubrobacteraceae bacterium | reverse complement strand
CCTCCTCGTTGTGCAGCGTCGCGAGCTTGATCGTGACGCCCCCGACTTCGACCGGCGCGAGCACCGCGAAGGGACGCATGTCGCCGAACTTGCCGACGTTCCACATCACCTTCTCGAGCTTCGTGACCGCCGTGGTCGGCGCGAACTTCCAGGCGACGGCCCAGCGCGGGTCGCGTCCGACCGAGCCGAGCCGCCGCTGCAGCTCGAGCTCGTCGACCTTCACCACGGCGCCGTCGATCTCGAAGTCGAGCTCCCCGCGGCGGCGCTCCCACTCCAGGCACTGCGCGATCACCTCGTCCTCGCTACCGAGCAGCTTGATGCCGCCGTTGACGCGGAAGCCGTGCTCGCGCAGCCACTCCAGGGCGTGCGAGTGCGCCTCAAACGACAGGCCCTCGGTGACGCCTATCTGGTAGCACCAGATCGACAGCGGGCGCTTGGCCGCGTCGGCGGGGTCGAGCTGGCGGATCGTGCCCGCGGCGGAGTTGCGCGGGTTCATGAACGTCGACTCGCCCGCTTCGGCGCGGCGCTCGTTCAGCGCCGTGAAGTCCTTCAGCGACATGTAGACCTCGCCGCGCACCTCCGCCAGCGCCGGCGCATCGTCGATGCGCAGCGGGATCGCGCCGATCGTGCGCAGATTGTGCGTCACGTCCTCCCCGATCTCGCCGTTGCCGCGCGTCGCGCCGCGCTCGAGCGCGCCGTCGCGGTAGAGCAAGCTGATCGCCAGGCCGTCGATCTTGGGCTCCACCACATACGTGAACGACGGCTCGGAGATGCCCTCGCGCGCGAGGTGATTGCGCATCCGCTCGACCCACGCGCGCAGCTCCTGCGCCGAGCGCACGTTGCCGAGCGACAGCATCGGCTCGAGGTGGCGCACCTTCTCCAGGCGCCCCACGGGCTCGCCGCCGACCCTGCGCGTCGGCGAGTCCGGCGTCGCGAGCTCTGGGTGCTCAGCCTCCAGCTCGCGCAGCTCGTCCAGCAGCCCGTCGTAGACGTCGTCGCCGACCTCCGGATCGTCGAGCACGTAGTAACGACGCGCGTGATATTCGAGCTGCTCGCGCAACTGCTTCGCGCGCGCAGCGAGATCCTCGGCGCTCACGGCGTCGCGTCGTGTACGGCCGGCGCCAGCATCCCTTCCAGGTCGAAGCTCCGCAGCGCATCCAAGCTCGGCCGGTCCGTCAGATCGAAGTGGATCGGCGTCACCGCGACGCGCCCAGCCGCGATCGCCGCGAGGTCCGTGCCCGGCTCGTCGTGGAAGCCCGGGTCCGATCCGTAGATCCAGTAGCGCCGGCGGTGCTCCTCCTCGTGCTCCAGTTTCAGCTCGTCGCGATAGATGCGCTTGCCGAGGCTCGTCACCTCGACTCCGCTCGGCTCGCCGGCGGGCACGTTGACGTTCAGCAACGTCCTCGCCGGCAGCGGCACGTCCTCGATGCGGTCGACCAGTCGCGCCACGAATCTCGCGGCCAGCTCGAAGGCGAAGCCACCGTCGAAGCGATAGTCGAGCGCGCCCGCGCGCGACTGCTGCGAGACGGCTATCGCCGGCAGCCCCAGAACGACCCCCTCGAGCGCGGCCGCGACCGTGCCGGAATAGGTGATGTCATCGCCCAGGTTCGCGCCGTGGTTGATGCCCGACACCACCAGGTCAGCCGCGAAGCCCTTCACGAGCCCCAAGCTCGCGAGGCGCACACAGTCGACCGGCGTGCCGTCCGTCGCGTAGCCGGTCGTGCCGTCCGCGAACGGCACCTCGGCCACCCACAGCGGCCTGCGCGTCGTGATCGAGCGCGCCATCGCCGAGCGATTTCCGTCGGGCGCGATCACCGCCAGGCGCACGTCGTCGAGCTCGAGCAGCGCCTGACGCAGCGCCTGCAGGCCGTCGGCCTCGATCCCGTCGTCGTTCGTCAGCAGCACGTTGAGCATCGCTCGATCCAGCATAGGGGGCCGCGCGGTCTGCGGCCTGCACGCGCCGGCGCTCGCGTGCGGGTGCTCAGCCGCGGCCGTCGCCGTAACCGACGCGCACCAACGCCAGCCCGTGCGCCGGCGCCGTCCTGCCGGCCTCGGCGCGCGGCCGGCCCTCCAGCAGCTCCGCGTATTCCTCATACGTGCGCAACCCGCTCGCGACGTCCAGCATCGTTCCCACGAGCACCCGGTTCATGTGGCGCAGGAACATGTCTGCCTCGATCCAGAACTCGAACAGCTCGCCGTGCTCGCGCCACTCGGCTGAGACGACGCGGCAGTTGAAATAGGAATGCTCGGTTTCGCGGGGCGTGAACGCGGTGAAGTCGTGCGTGCCGGGCAGCGCCGCCGCGCAGCGCTCGAGCAGCTCCCTGTCCGTGCGCGCCGTCCACCAGTACGCGCGCCGACGCTCGAACACCGAGCGCGTGCGCCGTGCGAGCACGCGGTAGCAGTACGTCCTGCTGATCGCATCCCGGCGCGCGTTGAAGCCCTCCGGCGCAGGCTCCGAGGAGAGCACGGCGACGTCGCCGTCGAGCAGCCCGTTCAGCCGCAGCGGATCGACCGCCTCGTGCGCGTAGCTCGCCACCTGACCCCACGCGTGCACGCCCGCGTCCGTGCGCCCCGCGACCGTCAGCGTCAACGGCCGTCCGTCCTGGCCGGTGTCGCCCAGGATCGTGCGCAGCGCTCGCTCCAGCACCTCCTGCACGGTGCGCCTGTCCGGCTGGCGCGCCCAGCCGGCGAAGTCGCTGCCGTCGTACTCGATCGTGAGCTTGCTGACCATCGCCGCGCCGCTGACGCCGCCTCTAGAGGCACGCGTCGCGCACGCTGCGCCTCACGCGCATGCGCGCGACGCGCAACCTCAAACGAGCTCGATGAAGACCATCTCCGTCGCGTCGCTGCGACGCGGCCCGAGCTTGAGGATGCGCGTGTAGCCACCGGGCCGATCCGCGTAGCGCGGCGCGACGTCCGCGAACAGCTTGTGCACCGCGAACTTGTCCTGCGAGAGCGTCGACAGCGCCTGCCGGCGCGCGTGCAGATCGCCGCGCTTGGCGAGCGTGATCAGTTTCTCGATCTCCGGCTTGACGGCCTTCGCCTTCGCCTCGGTCGTCTTGATGCGCTCGTGCTCGATGATCTCCTTGCTGAGGTTCATCAGCAGCGACTTGCGGTGCGCGGAGTCGCGGCTGAGCTTGTTGCGTGTCTTCTGGTGTCTCATGGTGTGTGCAGTCTATTCGTGTAGGACGGTCGATGGGCAGGCGAGACGAGGACGCGGAGAACGTGGCGTGCTGTGCGCGCGAGCGACCGAGGACGCAGTGGCGCGCAGCTCGGCGGCCGTCCTCAGTCCGCGCGCAGGTTCAGACCGCGAGCGTGCAGCGTTTCGATGACCTCGTCGATCGACTTTTTGCCGAAGTTCGGGATCGCGTTGAGCTCCGCCTCGGACTTGGAGATGAGGTCTCCGACCGTCTGGATGCCGGCGCGCTTGAGGCAGTTGTACGAGCGCACGCCCAGCTCCAGCTCCTCGATCAGGATGCCCCACTCCTCGCCCTGCAGCGCTGCCTGCGCGTTGCCGCTGACCGCGAGGCCGTGGCCGTCCAGCTGGCCGCCCGGCGCCGCGCGCAGCTCCTGAATGCGGTCGGCGTCCGTGAAGATCGCGAGCTGTGAGATCAGCAGCTCGGCCGCCTCGCGCAGCGCGGCCTGCGGGTCGATCGACCCGTCGGTCTCGATGTCCAGCGTGAGCTTGTCGAAGTCAGTCTTCTGTCCCACGCGCGCCTGCTCGACCGCGTAGGCGACGCGCCGCACCGGCGAGAAGATCGAGTCGATCGGGATCACGCCGATCGGCTGGTCGGCGGACTTGTTCTCCTCCGCCGGGCGGTAGCCGCGACCGCGACCGATCGTCATGTACAGCTCGAGCTTAGTTTTCTTCTCGAGCGTCGCGATGTGCAGATCGGGGTTGAGGATCTCGACGCCGGCGGGCAGGTCGATGTCCTTGGCGGTGATCTCGCCCGGCCCCGTGACGACCAGCGGCGCCTCGACCTCGCTCGCGTCCGAGTGCATCCGGCAGACGACGCCCTTGAGGTTCAGCACGATGTCCGTGACGTCCTCCTTGACGCCCTGAATGGTCGAGAACTCGTGCGCGACGCCCTCGATGCGCACGCTCGTGACGGCCGCGCCGGCGAGGGAGGAGAGCAATACGCGTCGCAGCGAGTTGCCGAACGTGTAGCCGAAGCCGCGATCCAGCGGCTCGATCGTGAACGTGCCACGGTTCTGCTCCGCGGACTCGCTTGTGATCCGCGGGATTTGGAAGTCGAGCATGAGAGTCCTAACGTCGATTTGGTGTCGCACCGGCGCCACTGACGGCGACGGCTCTGAGCGTCGCCGCCCTCGTGGGCCGCGACGCGGGCAAAGGTCCTTCTACTTCGAGTACAGCTCGACGATGAGCTGCTCCTGCACCGGCGCGGCGACCTCGCGTCGCTCCGGCTTGCGCAGCACCTTGGCCGTAAGCGACTCATGGTCGGCCTGGAGCCACGCTGGTATCTGTCCGGTCAGCTCGGTCGCGTCCCTGACCACCTGCGTGGCGGGCGTGTCCGCCTTGATCGTGATCACGTCGCCCGGGCGCACCTGGTAGCTGGGGATGTTCACCCGTCGTCCGTTGACCGTCCAGTGGCCGTGACGGATGAGCTGGCGCGCCTGGCGGCGCGATGCGCCGAAGCCGAGACGCACGAGCACGTTGTCGAGCCGGCACTCGAGCAGCGCCAGCAAGTTCTCGCCGGTGATCCCCGACTGGCGCGAGGCCTTCTCGTAGTAGCCGGCAAACTGTTTCTCGAGCACGCCGTAGTAGCGCTTGGCCTTCTGCTTCTCGCGCAGCTGCAGCCGGTACTCGCTCTGTTTCATGCGTCCGCGTCCGTGCTCGCCCGGCGGGTAGGAGCGACGCTCGACGCCGCACTTGTCCGTCAGGCAGCGCTCGCCCTTGAGAAACAGCTTCTGTCCCTCGCGACGGCACTGCTTGCACTGCGGGCTCGTGTCTCTGGCCATCAGACTCTCCTGCGCTTGCGGGGACGGCAGCCGTTGTGGGCCTGCGGGGTCACGTCCTTGACGCCTGTCACCTCGAGGCCCGCGGCCTGCAGCGAGCGGATCGCCGTCTCGCGACCGGAGCCCGGGCCCTTGACGTAGACCTCGACCTTCTGCAGCCCCTGCTCGAGGCCCTTGCGGGCGGCCGCATCGGCCGTCACCTGCGCCGCGAACGGGGTCGACTTGCGCGAGCCCTTGAAACCGGCGCCGCCGGCCGACTCCCACGCGATCACGTTGCCTGTGGTGTCCGTCAGCGAGACGATCGTGTTGTTGAAGGACGTCTTGATGTGAGCCTGGCCGACCGGGATGTTCTTTTTGGGCTTGCGTCGCCCGCGGGCGCGTTTGGGCGCTGGAGGCATTACTTCTTACCCGCTTTCTTCTTGCCGGCCACCTGCATGCGCTTGGGACCCTTGCGCGTGCGCGCGTTGGTCTTCGTCTTCTGGCCGCGTACCGGCAGCCCGCGACGGTGGCGAATGCCACGGTAGGAGCCGATCTCCTGCAGGCGTTTGATGTCCTGGGAGCGCTCGCGACGCAGATCGCCCTCGACCGTGAGGCCCTCGTCGATCGCGTCTCGTAGCTTGGAGACCTCGTCCTCGGTCAGGTCACGGATATAGGTGTCCGGGTCGACGCCCACCTGCGCGAGCACCTTGTTCGACGTCGCGCGGCCGATCCCGTAGATATAGGTCAGCCCGATCTCCGAGCGCTTGTTCAGCGGCAGGTTGATGCCGGCGATACGCGCCACCTAGCCCTGCCTCTGCTTGTGGCGCTTGTTCTGGCAGATCACCAGCACCACGCCGTGGCGGCGGATGATCTTGCACTTCTCGCACATCGGCTTGACCGACGGTCTTACCTTCATGATCCCTTTCGGCGGCTGGGTTCCGGCGACCCGGCTCTGGCTGCCGTTGCGGCCGCCGCTACCGTGTCGAGGACGTCCCTGCACGCGAGCGCGATGCCCGTGGGCAGGACTCCAGATGGTAGCAAGCTCAGCCCGAGCTCGCGATCCCCTCGGCCACGGGCTCGTGCGAGCGCGCGTCCGCGGGGAGATGCCAAGGAGTCAGGATCAGCGGCCCGGCGGCGGTGATCGCGACCGTGAACTCGAAGTGCGCCGCCGCGGAGCCATCCTGAGAGAAGATCGCCCAACCGTCGCCGCCCATGCGCACTCCCGGCCGGCCCGCGGTCGTCATCGGCTCGATCGCGAGCACCATGCCCTCTTCGAGCAGCGTGCCCTTGCCCGGCTTGCCGTAGTTGGGCACCTGCGGGTCCTCGTGCATGCTGCGCCCGACGCCGTGCCCGACGAGCGAGCGCACGACTGAGAAGCCGGCGTCCTCGACGACCTGCTGGATCGCGCCGGAGACGTCGCCCATGCGGTTGCCGTCGCGGCACTGCGCGACGCCGACGTGCAGCGACTGCTCGGTCACGTCGAGCAGCTGGCGGGACTTGCGCTCGACGTCGTCCACGGCGAAAGTGCGCGCGGCGTCGGCGACCCAGCCGTCGAGCGTCACGCCCGCGTCGATCGAGATGACGTCGCCTGCCTTCAATCGATAGGGCCCGGGTATGCCGTGCACGATCATCGCGTTCGGCGAGGCGCAGATCGAGCCCGGGAAGCCGCGATAGCCCTTGAACGTCGGCGTCGCGCCCTGCGCGCGGATGAAGCGCTCGGCGAGCTTGTCGAGCTCGGCCGTGCTCACTCCCGGGCGGATGTTGCTCTCGATCAAATCGTGCGTCGCCGCCAGCACCAAGCCGGCGCGCGCCATCTTCTCGATCTCCTCCGGGGACTTCTTGATGATCACCCAAGGAGCTTAGCTTGGGAGCCCAGCTCGCCTGGGCCCCGCTACAGGCCCTCCTCCAGGCGCAGCGTCGCGATCGTCGCGCGGATGTGCGCGTGGACTTCGTCGGCGCTGCGGCGCCCATCGAAGCGACGCAGCAGCCCGGCGCGATCGTAGTAGGCGATCAGCGGCTCGGTCTGGGCGTGGTAGACCTCCAGGCGCCGGCGGATCACCTCCTCCTTGTCGTCCTCGCGCTGGATCAGCCGCGCGCCGTCCTGGTCGCACACGTCCTCGTGCTTGGGCGGGTCGAAGTCCACGTGGTAGATGTGACCGGGGTTCTTGACGCACACGCGCCGGCCCGCGAGGCGGCGTACGAGATCGTCGTCTGGCACCTCGATCAACAGCGCGCCCGTCAGTCGTCGCTCGAGCTCGCCGAGCGCCGCCCCGAGCGCGTCCGCCTGAGCCTCGTTGCGGGGAAAGCCGTCGAGCAGAAAGCCCTCGCGCGCGTCGTCACCGCCGACGCGCTCGGTGATCATGCCGACGATCACCTCGTCGGGCACGAGCTCGCCCGCGTCCATGTAGCGCTTGGCCTCGCGGCCGAGGTCGGTCTGCTCGGCGACCTGGGCGCGCAGCATGTCGCCGGTGGAGATGTGCGGCAGCGCGAAGTCGTCGCGCAGACGGTCGGCCTGCGTGCCCTTTCCGGCGCCAGGCGGCCCGAGCAGGATCAGGTTCAGCTCAGAAGACACTACGCGAGCAGCCTATCCGCTCCTGGGTAGCCGCCGCCACCTTCGTCAGCGGCTCGCCACCGTCAGAACCGGGCGCGCATCATGTGGACAAGCGAGGTCCGATCGCCTGGAGGTTCCGGCCGCCGCGAGGTCGCGGCCGTCAGACGGACAGCCGCAGCGTCACTTGAGGAAGCCCTCGTAGCTGCGCATCATCAACTGCGCCTCGAGCTGCTTCATCGTTTCCAACGCTACGCCGATCACGATCAGGATCGAGGTGCCGCCGAAGTTGAACTGCTGATGGGTCTGCGAGAACAGGATCGCCGGCAGCGCCGCGACGGCCGCGAGGAACAGCGCCCCGGGGAACGTCAGCCGCGCGAGAATGCGGTCGAGGAATTCCGCCGTCGGGCGTCCGGGGCGCACGCCGGGGATGAAGCCGCCGTACTTCTTCAGGTTGTCCGCCTGGTCGACCGGGTTGAACGTCACGGCCGTGTAGAAGTACGTGAAGACCATGATGAACAGCGACTCGCCGATCACGTAGTGCCAGCCGTTGGGCGTGAAGAAATCCGACAGCGATTGGCCCCAGTGGGTTTTGACGAGCTGCCCGACTGTCGGCGGGAACGCCATGATGCTGGCGGCGAAGATCACCGGGATGACGCCCGCCATGTTCACGCGCAGCGGCAGATAGGTCTGCCCGCCCTCGGTCATGCGCCGTCCGATCACGCGCTTGGCGTACTGCACGGGAATGCGCCGCTGGCCTTCCTGTACGAACACGATGCCCGCCACCACGACGAGCACGAGGAATGGCGCCATCACCTTGAAGACCTGATCCTGAGTCGTCCACCACGTCTGGATCGCGGTCGGCAGCCGCGAGACGATCGACGCGAAGATCAGCAGCGAGATGCCGTTGCCGATGCCCCGCTGGGTGATCAGCTCGCCGACCCACATCAACAGCACGCAGCCCGCGGTCAGACACACGACGATCAGGAAGATGTGCGGCAGGTCGAAGTGGTTGATGACGTTTTCGCCGGCTTTCGCCTGCAGCGTGTGGAACAGGAACACGTAGCCGATCGACTGCGCGAACGCGAGCCCCACGGTCAGGTAGCGCGTGTACTGAGTGATGCGCGCCTGGCCGACCTCGCCTTCCTTGGAGAGCTTCTCGAGCGATGGGACGGCCACCTGCAGCAGCTGCAGGATGATCGACGATGTGATGTAGGGCATGATGCCCAGCGCGAAGATCGCGAGTTTCGAGAGCCCGCCGCCGGAGAACAGGTTCAGGTAGCTGAGGATGCCGGAGCCGCCGAAGGACTTCTGGATGTTGTCGACCGCCGTGAGGTTGACACCCGGCACGGGGACGTGCGAGCCCAGGCGATAGATCAGCAGCATCAAGGCCGTGAAGCCGATCTTCTTGCGGATGTCCGCAACCTGGAATGCGTTCAGGATCGTCGAGAGCATGGGCGTCAGTGTGCCGCGCGCAAGCCCACTGCGAGCTCGCCCCCGGGACGGCCGATTCTAGTGGATGCGGACTGGTTGGACGCCATACCGGCCGGCTCTCACGGCGCGGCGGCTGCGCTAGGCCTCGACGAGGGTGCAGGTGCCGCCGGCGGCCTCGATGCGCTCGCGCGCGCTCGCGCTGAATGCGTGCGCGTGGACCGTGAGCGCCTTGCTGAGCTCGCCCTTGGCGAGAACCTTGATCGGTATGTCCTTGCGGGTGCCGAGACCGCTGGCCTTCATCAGCTCGATCGTCACCTCGGTGCCCGCCTCGAAGCGGCTCTCCAGCGAGGAGATGTTGACCGGCTGCGTGTGCGTGCGGAAGGGCTCGAACGGCATCGACTTCTTCATGTGCGGACCGCGCAGCTTTCGCATGCGCATGTGGATCGGCATCTGCCCACCCTCGAAAGCGGCCCTGCTCTTGGAGCCAGAGCGCGAGCCCGCGCCCTTTTGGCCGCGGCCCGAGGTCTTGCCGGTGCCCGAGCCTTCGCCGCGCCCGATGCGCTTGCGCGGGCGCCGGCTGCCCGCGGCGGGCGCAAGGTTGTGCAGCCCGACGAGCTGCTCCTCGGAGTCTTTCGCGGGGCTCACTTGCCCTCCTTGACCTCGACGAGGTGGCGCACCGCGTGCAGCATGCCGCGCGCCTGCTCGGTGTCCTTGACCGCGACGGTGTGGCCGATCCGGCGCAGGCCGAGCGAGCGCAATGTGTCCAGCTGTTTGACGTTGGCGCCGTTCTTCGAGCGGCGCTGGGTGACGCTCAGCGTGCTCATCACGCGGGCGCTCCGTCACCGGCCAGAGCGCCGGCGTCTGTCTCTGTCTCGATCGCCGCGGGCTCCTCGCCGTCGCGGGCGGCGGGTTGCGCCGCGCCGTTGGCCGGCTCGCCGCCGAGACCGAGCACCTTGTTGATGCTGAGTCCGCGCAGCTTGCCGACCTCCTCCGGCGTGCGCAGCTCACGCAAGCCGGCCACCGTCGCCTTGACGAGGTTGATCGGGTTCTGCGTGCCGAGGCTCTTGGAGAGGATGTCGTGAATGCCCGCAAGCTCGAGCACCGCGCGCACGCCGCCGCCGGCGATCACGCCGGTACCGGGCGAGGCCGGCTTCAGCAGCACGCGCCCGGAGCCGAAGATGCCGGTCGTCTGGTGCGTGATCGTGCTGCCGTGCTTGGGCACGCGGAACAGGTCCTTCTTGGCTCGCTCGACGCCCTTCTGGATCGCCAGCGGCACCTCGTTGGCCTTGCCGTAGCCGACGCCCACGACTTCGCGTTCGTCGCCGACGACGACGAGCGCCGTGAACGAGAAGCGCCGGCCGCCCTTGACGACCTTCGCGACACGGTTGATCTCGACGACGCGCTCCTGGAGATCCAGGCCGGCCGGGTTGACTGAGCGATCTATCGATATGGACATTGGCAGGGGGAGAGGGTAGCGGGAGCGTGGAGAACGTCGGATTAGACGGTGATGCCGGCCTCGCGAATGGCTTCGGCGAACGCGCGCACGTGGCCGTGGTATTGGTAGCCGCCGCGGTCGAACACGGCCTCGGCGACGCCGGCCGCCTTGGCGCGCTCGGCCAGCAGCTCGCCTGAGCGTCTCGTGCGCTCGGATTTGCCCAGCGAGCCGAGCTCGGGCTCGAACCAGTTGACGGCGGCGAGCGTGCGCGCGCTGACGTCGTCGATCAGCTGCGCGGAGATGCCGCGGTTGGAGCGGAACACGGAGATCCGCGGACGCGTGGCGGTGCCCGAGATCTTCGCGCGCACGCGGCGGCGGCGTTTGAGCCGGCGACGCTCTTTGGTGATGACCGTCATGCGCGCTTGCCTACCTTGCGGGCCACGTGCTCGCCCTCGTAGCGGATGCCCTTGCCCTTGTACGGCTCGGGCGGCCGCTGCTTGCGGATGATCGCGGCGGTCTCGCCGACGAGCTGCTTGGAGATGCCTTTGACGACCACGCGCGTGGGCTGCGGCACCTCGAATTCGATGCCGCTCGGCGCCGGGATCGGCACCGGGTGCGAGTAGCCGACCGCCAGCTCGAGGTTCTTGCCCTTCAGCTGCGCACGGTAGCCGACACCCTGGATCTCCAGGCGCTTCTCGTAGCCATTGGTCACACCCTCGACCATGTTCGCCACCAGCGTGCGGGTCAGCCCGTGCAGCGCGCGGTGTTCGCCGCGGTCGGTCGGGCGCGTCACGACCAGCTGCTCGCCTTCCTGCGTCACCTGGATGTCACGGTGGATGCGCTCGGAGAGTTCGCCTTTGGGCCCGTTCACGCGCACCGACTCGGGCTCGATCGACACGGTCACGCCGGCGGGCACGGCGATGGGTTGTCTACCGATCCTCGACATCACTCACCAGACCTGCGCCAGTATCTCGCCGCCGATGCCCGCGGCGCGCGCGTCGTGGCCGCTCATCACACCACGGGAGGTCGACACGATCGCCGTGCCCATCCCGCCGAGAACCTTCGGGATGTGCTTCGCGTCGACGTAAGTGCGCCGCCCCGGGCGCGAGACGCGCCGCAGGCCCGAGATCGCCGAACGGCGGTCATCGGTGTACTTGAGCCGAATCTGGATCAGTTGCCCCGCCGCGCCGTCAGGCGCGGGAATGACCGACCAGGAGTCGATGTAGCCCTGCTCGACGAGGATCCTCGCGAGCTCGCCCTTCAGCTTGGACGCCGGAACCTCGACGGTCTCGTGCGCAGCGTGAATCGCATTGCGCACGCGCGTCAGGAAGTCGGCTATCGGGTCGGTCATTGACATGTTGGGTTGTGCTCTCGGTTCTTGGCTTTCGTGGCCGCAGCTACCAGGAGGACTTCGTCATCCCGGGGATCTGACCGTTGTGGGCGAGGTCGCGAAGGCAGATGCGGCACACGCCGAACTTCTTGTAGACCGCGCGCGGCCTGCCGCAGCGACTGCAGCGAGTATATGCACGTGTCTTGAACTTCGGGGTCCGCGCCTGCTTGACGCGCTGGGAAGTCTTGGCCATCAGTCGGTGCTCTCTTTCTCGGTGGTCTCCGTGTCGCCGTCGCCCGCGCTGCTCTTCTCGTCGCTGGCCGCCGCTGAGCCCGAGGCCGCGGCGGTCAGC
>JASLHP010000284.1 GCA_030149625.1 Solirubrobacteraceae bacterium | reverse complement strand
AGCTCGGCTGCTACGTAACTTCCGTAGGCGACGAACATCGTCGTGCGAACCTCGGGCCATCGTAGGAAGCGACGGGGATCGCTGTGAAGCATGTGGTTGCAGAGACGGCGGCGGGCCTCCTGCCACCACTCGCTGCCTATGGCAAGCTCGCCGTCGTCAGCTCGAGAGAGGATCTCGCTGCGCAGCTGGCCGATCAGATCCAGCTGCTCGACGCTTTCGAGAACGCCGATGTTCGCCGCCGAGGAACGCTGACGTGCTAGCCACTGACGCGGTCGCATGTCGAGCATTACCGGCAGGTCGAACGTCAGCTTCATCCTCGTAACCATGCTCGCCACTTGCCGCAAGTTACATGCACAGGCGTGCAAGCGGAGCTCGCCGGCTTTGCGATGGTGCGACCGCGCTCGAGGGCGCAGGGAGAGCGCTCCGCGATGTTTCCGACATTCTGCGAGCGCCTGCTCGATTATCCCAGATACAGTAACTCATCAGAACACTGGAAACGGGTCCGCAAGTGGGCTAAATTTGCTCGATGGCCACGGAGGTCGAGATCCTTCGCCCGCCCAGGCCCACGCGCCGCGTCGGCGCGATCCTGGTTCGAGCCTCCCCGGCGGCGTGGGTCGCCCTCGGGATCACGAGCCTGTTCATCGCGTCCACGTGTCTGTGGCTTGGCATCGACCGCAGCGTCCCGGTCGACGACGCCGCGCACCATCTCAGCGCCACGATCGACGTCTACGAAGAGCTCGGCGCCGGCGAGCCGCTGAAAGCGCTTTCCGCGACGCTGCCCTACCCGCCGCTGGCGTATCTCGTCGGCGCGCTCGGGATGCTCCTCGGAGGGATCGGCGTCGCACCCCCGATCATCGCGTTGAACTTCGTGTTCGTGCCGCTGCTCGCGCTCGGCTGCTACAAGGTCGGAAGCTTGGCCTTCAGCCCGCTGGCGGGCGCGCTGGCGGTTGCCTTCGCGCTTGGCTCGCCGTTGATGATCGAAGAGCTCCACGAGTTCATGCTCGATGCGCCCGAGGCCGCGATGGTCGCGGTCTCCGTGTGGGCCGTGCTGGCTTCGCGGCACTTCTTACGCATCGGGGTTTCCGCGCTCGCCGGCGTCGTGGTTGGATTGGGGATGCTCAGCAAGGAGACCTTCCCGTTCTTCGTCGCGGGGGCGATACTCACGACCGTAGCCCGTGGCGGACGGCATGCATGGCGCGGGTTTGCCGTGTTTTCCGCGGTCGCGCTGGTCATCGCCTTGCCTTGGTACCTCTGGGGGCTTTCCATGCTCACGGGGCTGGCACACGAGGCGCTCGGCTCTTCGAGTCTGTTCTCGAAGCTGAACGTGCTCCCCGGCGTCGCGCCGCCGCGCCTGTCGGCCGCGAACCTCGAGTGGTACTTCTGGAGCTTTGTGAACTGGCAGTTGTTCATACCCCTACTCATCTTCGCGGCGGTCGGCTGCGTGTGGATGATCGCCGGGTTCGCTCGTGGGCGCCCGCTCAGCCACCTTGCACCCGAGCTCGCCGTCGGGGCCTTCACCTCGTGGGCCATCATTACCGAGACATACATTCACGATATTCGCTACGGCATGCCGCTGATCTTCTACCTGGCGGTGCTCGGGACGGGTTGGGTATCCAGGATCCCGCGGCTCGCGCAGGCCGGCGTCGCGACGCTGCTCGTGTCCGTGGCTATCGTCAACTCTCTGGGCGTCGGCTTTGGTCTTGGCGGCCCCGTGATGACGCGCGCGACCAACGACCTGAGCGAGCAACAGCCCGGCACGCTCACGCTTTACTCCAATCACGGCCTGTGGCTGGGCAAGCCCAGTCGCGACGGCGACACGCTCGGGTTGCTGCGAGCGCTTCGTCGTGCGGGCGTGCGCGAGCTCGTCTCGGTCCCGGAAACCGGCGGCACGATTGAATTCTCCGCCCCCGGCCTCGCGGTCCTGGCGAGGATCGCCGGGTTGAGCATGCTCGGCGAGAGCGTTGAACCCGACAGCGCCGGACGCACCTACGCGTTCCTTCACTATGGCGAACTGACCCCTGAAGCACCCATCCCATGCATCGTCCTGCGCGATGGGACGGGGGTGTGGCTACGCCGCGGCGGTGGCGGCAGCGCGAGCGCTTGGGACTACTGCCCGCTGCGCCGGAGTTGACCCGCTTGCCGGCTGCCGATCGGGGCGCCGTGGCGAAGGCGCTCCGTGGCGAAGGCGCTCGACGTCTGGTGACGACTCAGCGCACCGTCACTACCCAACCTTCGGCGCTGCGCACGATTGGCGGGTGGATGTGCGTGAGCGCCGTGAACAGGTGTGGCGAGACGTAGACCTCGACGAACGCGGCGAGCACGAGCACCGGCACGGCGAGCGCGACCGTCACGAACGTGGCGGCGAGCAGCTGCTCCCACTCGCCTCTACGGCTGGCGATGATCCACGCCGCGAGCGGCAGGAACAGCGCGATCAGCTCGGGAATCGCGTGCGGCAACACGCCGAGCAGCAGCAGGCCTGGCGACACGCGCAGGAAGTGGGACACGCCCGCGAGCGTGTGCCCGATGACGTAGGCCTGCGCACTCAGCGAGAAGCTGGTCGCGCAGACCACGAACGCGATCGCGATGCGTCCGCCGTGCTCGTGCACCCAGCGCGAGACGCCGTGGTGCTCATGAGCCTGCAGCGGCAGCGAGCTGCCGGCGATGAAGCCGGCGACGCACGCCATCGCGTGCAGAGCGAGCACCAGCAGGTTGCTGCGCATGACGTGCACGACTTCGGTGAGGTCGCCGACGGCGAACGGCGGCTGTAGCGAGACGACCTGCTGGTAGCCGTGGTCGAGCGAGGCGACGGCCAGCACCGCGAGCAGCAGCCCGGCCGCGGCCAGAGCTGAGCCGGCGACCCAGCGACCGACGACGGCGAGCGGCGCGAGCTGCCAGGCGCGCAGCGTCGCGCGCGTCTGGCGCATGCCGTGTGCGAACGCGTACGCCGATGCATCCATCGTCTTCCCATCGACGTGCGCGCTCGCGACCTGAAGCGCACGGCGGCGCGCCCCTCCTACCTGAAGCGCACGACGGCGCGCCCCTGCCTACCTGAAGCGGACGGCGACGCGCCCTCCTACCTGAAGCGCACGGCGCAACCTTCCTACCTGAAACGCACGGCGGCGCAACCTTCCTACCTGAAGCGCACGGCGGCGGGCGCCCTCTCACCTGAAGCGCAGCAGCGGCACCAGCCACATCGCCTCGGCGGCGATCCGCCAGGACATCTTGCTCGTGCCCTGTTGGCGATCGCGGAACGTGATCGGCACCTCGACCACGCGGAACCCGGCCTGTACGGCGCGGTAGGTGAGCTCGACTTGGAACGCGTAACCTTGCGAGCGCACGCCGTCGAAGTGAATCGCCTCGAGCACCTCGCGGCGAAAGCACTTGAAGCCGCCCGTCAGGTCGCGCACGCGCAGGCCGAGCACGATCCGCGCGTACGTCGAGCCGCCCTCGCTGACGATCCGCCGCAGAAGGCCCCATTCGGTGACGCCGCCGCCGGGCACGTAACGCGAGCCGAGCGCGAGATCGGCACCGTCGTAGACAGCGCCGAGCAGGCGCGCGAGATCGGCGGGGTCGTGCGAGAAGTCCGAGTCCATCTCCATCACATAACCGGCGCCGTGGTCGAGCGCGTGGCGGAAGCCCGCCAGATACGCGGGCCCGATGCCGTTCTTCTCCGCGCGGTGCAGCACCTGAAGCCACTCGTGCGCTTCCGCCATCTGATCCGCGATCCGGCCGGTGCCGTCGGGAGAGCCGTCGTCGACGACGAGCACGCGAAAACCATCGGGGGCTGCGCGCGCGAGCACCTCGGCGGCGGACGCGACGATCGCCTGCACGTTCTCGGCCTCGTTGTACGTCGGCAGTATCAGCCAGGGCTCACCGGACATCGGCCCGGGTACCCTAGAGCACGTGCCAGCGCTGTCCAACGCCGCGATCGCCGACGCGCTCGCGGAACTGGGCGACCTCTATGAGCTCGACGGCGCGATCGTGCACCGCGTGCTCGCCTACAGGACGGCCGCCAAGGCGGTGCGCGAGGCGTCCGTGTCGGTCGCGGGTCTCGCGCGCGAGGGTCGCGCGAGCGAGCTGCCCGGGATCGGCGGCACGCTGCAGGAGAAGATCCTCGCGCTCGTGCAGACGGGCGCGATCCCCGCCGCTGAGAAGCTGCGTGCGAAGTTCCCGCCGGGACTCGTCGCGATCACGCGCCTGCCCGGCCTGGGGCCCAAGCGCGCGCGCCTTCTGCACGATGAGCTCGGCATCGACTCGCCGCAGGCGCTGCGCGAGGCGGCGCTCGCACAGCGCCTGCGCACCGTGCGCGGGCTCGGACCCAAGCTCGAGCAGAGCGTGCTCGCGGCGCTCGCCGAGCTGGACGCGGACCCAGGCGCCACAGCCGCGCCGCGGATCGTGCTGCCGCGCGCGAGCGAGATCGGCGAGGCGCTGGTGAGCGGGCTGCGAGCGCTCGCGGGAGCTGGCGCGCACGTCCAGCTCGCCGGCTCCGCTCGCCGCCAGGCCGATTCGGTGAAGGACATCGACATCGTCGCCACGACGACGCGCCCGGCGACGCTCGCCAAGGGCCTCGGCAAACTCGAGCAGATCGAGCGGGTGAGCTCGGCGAGCCCGACCGGCGCCAAGGCGCGAACGCATGCGGGCGTCGGCGTCGACCTGCGGATCGCGGCGCCCGCGCAACTCGGCAACCTGCTGCAGCACTTCACCGGCTCGGGCGCGCACAACGCGGCGCTGCGCGAAGCCGCGGTGCGCGGCGGTCTGCACGTGTCCGAGTACGGCATCCGCGACGACGCCACCGGCGCCACCGACACGTACGCGAGCGAGCACGAGGTCTACGAGCGCCTCGGCCTCGCCTACATCGAGCCCGAGCTGCGCGAGAATCGCGGCGAGCTCGAGGCCGCGCGCGCCGGAGCGCTTCCTCAGCTGATCGAGCTGGCTGACATCCGCGGCGATCTGCACAGCCACACGATCGCCTCCGACGGGCAGGGCACGATCGAGGAGATGGCGCTCGCGGCACGCGAGCGCCACTATGACTATTTGGCGATCACCGACCACTCGGCCAGTCACGGGTTCGGCAACGACGTCTCCCCGGAGCAGCTGCGCCGTCAGATCGAGCTCGTACGCGAGGCGGACGCGCGCATCGAGGGACTCCGGCTGCTGGCGGGCAGCGAGGTCAACATCCTGCCCGACGGCTCGCTCGACTACGAGGACGAGCTGCTGGGCGAGCTCGACTGGGTGATCGCAAGCGTGCACACGTCGTTCGGCATGAGCGAGCAGCGGATGACCGAGCGCATGATCGCGGCGATCGAGCATCCGCTGGTGGATGCGATCGGCCACCCCACAGGCCGGCTGATCGAGCGGCGCGAGCCCTACGCGATCGACCTGGACGCGGTGTTCGCGGCGGCGGCGCGGACCGGCACGATGCTCGAGATCAACGCCAATCCCGACCGCCGCGACCTCTCAGACGTGCACGCGCGCGCCGCCGCGCGCGCGGGCGTGCGGATCGTGATCGACTCCGATGCGCATCGCACCGAGACGCTCGCGAACATGCGCTGGGGCGTCGCGACGGCGCGGCGCGCGTGGCTGACGACCGACCAGATCGTCAACACGCGGCCGTGGGACGAGCTGATCACCCTGCGCAAGCACAAACGATGATTCCGGTATTCGCCATCAGATCATCCTGTAGACGACCGTTCGCGAGCAGATATTTCGACGTCTGACGCAGCGCCGCCTCGCACCTTGGGAAACAATTCTCGATTTCACTTGACAGGCCGCCCGCTATCAGTTAAAGCAAGATGCGAAGTAGCAAATATTGATGCACCTGGGGGCTACGTGTCGAAG
>JASLHP010000252.1 GCA_030149625.1 Solirubrobacteraceae bacterium | reverse complement strand
AGGTCGCCCACGTGTCCATCACGTCCGGCTCGCCGGCGAAGCCGCCGGGCCGGCCCCGCTGGGAGGGCTCATAGCCCTCGGGCACGTCGGTCGAGGGGTCGACGGGCAGCTGCTGCTCGCTCGCCGCGATCGGCTGGTCGTAGAGGACGTTGCCGTGGGCGTCGAGCGGATACCACACGGGGAACGGCACGCCGAAGAAGCGCTGGCGGCTCACGCACCAGTCGCCGGTGAGCCCGTTGATCCAGTCCTCCAGGCGCGCGCGCATGTACGGCGGGTGCCACTCGAGCTCGCGTCCGCGCGCGAGCAGCTGCTCGCGGTGCTCGATCGTGCGGATGAACCACTGGCGGCTGGTCACGATCTCGACCGGACGCTCGCCCTTCTCGAAGAACTTCACCGCGCGCGTCACCGGCTGCGGCTCGCCGATCAAGTCGCCGGAGCCCTCGAGCAGCTCGACCATGCGTCTGCGCGCCTGGTTGATCGTGCGTCCCTCGAGCTCGCCGTAGTCGGCGCGCGCGCGCTCGAGGTCCTCGGACTCCCAGCCGGGCGCGCCCCACGGGACCTCCGCCAGGCGCCCGTCGGGGCCGAGCACCGAGCGCACCGGCAGGCCCAGCTCGCGCCACCACATCACGTCCGTCAGATCGCCGAACGTGCACACCATCACGAGGCCCGTGCCCTTCTCGCGCTCGACCGCCGCGTGCGTCATCACCGGCACACGCGTGCCGAACAGCGGCGTCAGCACCTCGCTGCCGACGAGGCCCGCGTGGCGGTCGTCCTCGGGGTGCGCGAGCAGCGCCACGCACGCGGGGATCAGCTCCGGTCGCGTGGTCTCGATCAGCGCGTCCGGGCGAGCGGCGCCCGGGTCGGTAGGGCTCGGACCGGCGGAGCTCGAGTCGGCGGAGCTCGGGCCGGCCTGGCTTGGGCCGGCGTGGCTTGGGCCGGCGTGGCTCGGGCCGGCGTGGCTTGGGCCGGCGTGGCTTGCGGCCCTGAAGCGCACGCGGTGCATCGCGCCGGGGCGCTCGCGGTCCTCGAGCTCGGCCTGCGCGACCGCCGTCTGGAAGTCCACGTCCCACAGCGTCGGCGCCTCCAGCTGGTAGGCGGCGCCACGCTCGAGCAGGCCCAGGAACGAGCGCTGCGAGACGCGCTGGGCCAACCGGCCGATCGTCGTGTACGTCATCGACCAGTCGACCGAGAGGCCCAGCGTGCGCCACAACGCCTCGAACGCCTGCTCGTCGCTCTCCGTCAGGCGCAGGCACAGCTCGACGAAGTTGGGCCTGGAGATCGAGACGGGCTGCTTCTCCGACGGCTCTGCGGGCGCCTGGAAGTCAGGGTCGTACGGCACCGACGGGTCGCAGCGCACGCCGAAGTGGTTCTGCACGCGCCGCTCGGTCGGCAGGCCGTTGTCGTCCCAGCCCATCGGGTAGAAGACCTCCATGCCGCGCATGCGCTGGAAGCGCGCGACCGCGTCGGTGTGCGTGTAGGAGAACACGTGCCCGACGTGCAGCGAGCCGCTGACCGTCGGCGGCGGCGTGTCGATCGAGTACACGCGCTCGCGCGCCGCCGAGCGATCGAAGCGATAGACGCCGTCGCGCGCCCACGCCTCGCTCCACTTGGCCTCGAGGCCATCGAGCGTAGGGCGCTCGGGCACGCGCGACTCTGGTGTCGATAGCGGCGTCAAGCGGTTGATCGTACCCGGCGTCAGCCCATGTTCACGTATCCCGTTGCTTCCGTGGGGCTGCGCACGTTGGCCGCAACCCGATTTTCGTAGTTGCCCTCGATCGTCTGGATCTGGCCGTTCGGCAGCACGTCCTTGACGATGCCCACGTGTTCGTCGCCGAACACGATCAGATCGCCGGGCTGCGGCACGACGCCAGGGCCGTTCGCGATTGCCCGGCCGCTGCTCTGCGCCCACGACCACACGTTCGCGACCGAGCCCGCGCCCTGGCCCATCGCGCCGATCGGCTCGCCCGCTTCGCGCGCCGCCCACGAGGCGAAGTACGCGCACCACGGCGCCCCCGGCACCGCGCCCGCGGTCGCGCCGCGGTACGTCGCGATCGCGGGCGATTCGTTCGAACCGGGCGGCTGCTCGGCTTGGCCGATCTGGCTTTCGGCGATCGCCACGATCCGCGCGCCCGGCGAGCTCTGGCCAGCCGTGTCGAGACCCGCCAGCCCCGTCGAGCCCGCCACGCCGTCGAGGCTCTGCGGCTGGTAGTAGGAGCTCAGCTCGGGCGCGCCGCTCAGCTCGGGCGCGCCGCTCACGCCGGCCGTGCCAGCTGTGGCCTGCGAGGCTTCGCCGGCGGCGAGTTCGTAACCGGAGCTCGCCCGCTGCAGCGCGCTCGCAAACGACGATCCGGCCCCGGCCGCGGCGGTGCCCGCGGTCGGCGCTTCGGTGCCGCCCGTGATTTCACTCGAGCCGAGCAGCGCGCCGGGATTCGCGAGCTCCTGGCGGATCGCGGAGATGCGCTGCACCGTCGCCTCGAGGCTCATCGCCCGGGTAATCGGCAGCGGGCACGGCGCCGTGAGCCGCGTGCGTGCCATGACCCGGAACCAGTGCACGCACCCAGACGCGGATCGACGGCCACGCGGCGACTCACCCTTAAAAAGGGGATGGGCGGCCGTCACCGCCCATCCCACCACCGTTCCCTCGATGAAGCGGCGGTATATGGCTTCTGTCGGCCTTTCCCGGACCGCCCGAAGCGATATGACCCGACTGCCCGCGGGGTGACCGATGTGTGAAACATCGGCCGGCGGTCAGCTGGGCTTCACTGCAGCGGTGGCGTCCTCTAGGCGCCACCGCTGAGGAAGGTCTGGAAAACTGCTATCTGATTTATTCGATCAGGTGCAGCGCCGCGTCGGGCAGCTGGTTGGCCTGCGCGAGGATCGCCACGCCGGCCTGCTGGAGCACCTGATCCTTCGTGAAGTTGGTCATTTCCGTGGCCATGTTCACGTCGACGAGTGCACTCACCGCCGAGGTCAGGTTCTGGCTGTACACTTCCAGGTTCGACTGTGTGTACTGGATGCGGTCCTGCACGGCACCGAATTCACCAGCGAGACCAGAGACGGTAGCGATAGCTTCGTCGAGTTCTTTCAGACCCGTCGCCGCCGGCCCCGTGATTTCGCCGATTTCGGTCTTGGCCGTTGCCTCTTCTTCGACTTTGGTTTCAACCGCTTCCTTGATTTCTTCAGCGGTCTTGCCTTCTTCTTTGAGCGTCGTTTCTTCTTCCTTGATTTCTTTCTTCAGCGTCGTGACGGTTTCTTCGAGTTCGGTCCGTTTTTCTTTTTCTTCGGCCGTCAGCGGCGGAACGAGCCTTTCGCCGAGCGTCGTCGGGTCGAGCTCTTCTTCGATCGACGCGTACAGTTTCACCGTCGTGACGCTGATCTGTTCGCCGTCGTTGGCGCCGACCTGGAACTTGATTTCTTCAGCGGCGTTGAGCAGGTCCTTGCCGTTGAAGCTGGTCGTTTCGCCGACGCGCTTGATCTCATCGGTCAGCTGCGTGACCTCGGAGATGATCGCCTTCTGGTCTTCTTCGGAAGTCGTGCCGTTGGAGTACTGCACGCCGAGCTCACGAACGCGCTGGAGCATCTCGTTGACGTCGTTGAGCGCACCCTGAGCGGTCTGCGCCATGGCGACCGCGTCCTGGATGTTTTCGCCCGCCTGGTTGAGGCCGTTGACCTGGCTCTGCAGGCTCTGGCTGATCGCGTAGCCGGCGACGTCGTCGGCTGCCGAGTTGATCTTCAGACCCGAGGACAGACGCTCCATCGACTGCGAGATCATGTTCTCGGTGTTGTTCAGGTTCCTGCTGGCGTTCAACGCCTCCAGGTTGTTGTTGATCGTGAGGCCCATGCGTTCATCTCCTTGATGACGTTCGTTTGGTCAGGTCCCGAGCCGACTCCGTGTCGACCCACGCCGATTA
Organism: Solirubrobacteraceae bacterium; assembly: GCA_030149625.1. The sequence goes on along the minus strand of JASLHP010000252.1, from coordinate 2,386 downwards.
TCGTCAGCGCGCCGGGAAACTTGAGACGAGATTTGCTCTTGCCAGGAATTTCCCTCTCCCAGCCTCGATTCCTGCCTGTGAATGCGTGGGCTCAGGCGCGCGACGTCAGCACAGGCGCGCGACGTGAGCACAGGCACGCGACGTGAGCACAGGCACGCGACGTGAGCGCTCAGGCGCGCACGTCGACGTGCGGATGCTGATCGTCGCCGTCGTCGGGATCACGCGGCGGCGCGGGCGGCGGCTCGCGGCGGCGACGGCGCTGCGCGTCGCCGTCGGGGCGATCGCGCTCGCGGGAGATGCGCTCGAGCGGATCGACGGGCAGGCGCGACGCCGGTGCGATCTGGTGCAGGCCGGGCGCGATCGGCTGAATCGGGTCCATCGCCGCGGCCTGCCCTAGGAGCCGGTCCTCGAGGCCGCGCGCTCAGCGCCGGGGGCCTGTAGCTCGCGGCGCGCGCGAGCAGCTTGCACGGTGCTCGCGAGCTGCTGCTCGCGGCTGCGCAGCTCGAGGATCACGAGGCGCCGCCAGAGGAAGACCGCGCCGCCCCACGCCGCCACGTAGCAGACGACGCCGGCGACGAGCGCGCGCATGCCCGCGCCCGCGAGCGTGTTCGTCGGCAGCGACAGATAGCCGCCGAGCACGAACCCGATCAGCCCGCCCCAACCCTTGGCGCGAGCCACGGCGCGCGCGGCTCTGGGGTGCGCGGCGATGTTCGGCGCGCCGCCGCCCTGCTCGTCCTGCGTCTCGCTCTGCTTGGACTTCTTCTCGGCCTTGCCGCTCTTCTCGGCCTTGCCGCTCTTCTTCTCGGCCTTGCCGCCCTTCTTCGCGTCCGGCTTCGCGGGCGCGCGCGGCTCGGCGGCGGCGGCAACCGCGGTCTCGTCCACCGCCGGCGCCGCCTCGGTTGCCGTCGCGGCCGCCATCGCCGGCTACCCGTTCTGCAGCCCGCGCTGACGTTCAGCGCGCTGGCAATCGAAGATGAACCGGATCAGGCGGCGGCGATCGAGCTCGGCGATCGACTTGAACGCGACCGCGCGACGGCCCTGGCGATCGACGCGCACGACCTCGCCGGTGCCGCTGATGACGAGCTCGTTCTGCTTGAGCGTGAGCGTGAAGCGCACCTCCTCGCCGATCTTCAGCGTGTCCGGGCCGGCGAGCAGGAAGCCGCCACCGCTGAGGTCGACCGTGTAGCTCTCGACAGGCGTGAGATTGGGTCCGGCGTAGACCAGCGCGGGACGCGCCGAGCGGATGCGCACGTACTCGCGCTCCTGCAGCACCTCGATCGAGCGAGGCGAGGCGATGCGCAGCACGTCGGGGTCGGCCGGATCCTCGATCGTCGCCGTGCCGCTGAGGCGCACGCGGCCCTGCGGCGCGACGAATTCGAGCACGAGGCCGTCGAGCTCGCGCGCGCTCAGCCGCGCGACCGGCACCATGATCGCTACCTGCAAGGCGTCCGGCTCGCACTCGAGCACGCGCGCGGCGATGCCCTTGCCGCCGCGCGGAAACAGCGTCACGGTCTGCGCGCGCTCCGGCAGCGCGACCGGCTTCGACGGCGCTGACGATCCGCGTCCGAATTTCATGGCAGCAGCCTCTCGGCGAGCGCGCTCGGCGCGATCTGGCGCAGCCGCCAGCCGCCGGCGCGCGCGTGCTCGAGCATGTACTCGGGGGCGAGCTCGAACCGGCACGCGGCCTCGACGGCGACGCCGATCTGGTCCGTCTCGTCGGCGTGCGTGATCACGAGCGAGTTGGCGCCGAGCGGCTTCAGCGCCTGCAGCAACTGCGCGGCTGCCGTCGCGCCCAGCGTCGCCGGCAGCGCGACCACCACCCGCTCGGGCGCCAGCTCCGCGAGCAGGCGCGCCAGCTCGCGGATGCCCGCGCGATCGCGGGGAGACACGCTCGGCGTGTCGAGCACGGCGATGCCCTCGCCGCGCGCGCGACGCAGCGCCCGCAGCGCCCGCGGAGCGCCTGCCGCGACCGGCTTGATCACGTGCGGGCTGACGATCATGCGCAGCTCGCCGCGCTCCGGCTCGCGCGCGATCGTCGCAAAGCTCGCGGGCAGCGTGCTGCTCTTGCGGTATGCGCCCAGCAGCGTCGCGCAGCATGTCGTCTTGCCGGCGCCGCCGGCGCCCACGATCACGATCGCCGCGCCCTTGCTCGGCAGCGGCGGCGCGACCGGGATGCGCTGCGCGAGCGTCGCGCGCACCGCCTGCGCGAGGCCCGCGCGCGGCGCCAGCGCGAGCGCGTGGGCGCTCGCGCCTTCGATCAGCTCGTTCGCGAGCGCCTCGCCGATGCCGCAGCGCTCGAGGCTCCTGGCGACGCCTGCGCGAGCGCGTCCCTGCGAGCCGGGCGCCACCTCGCGGCGCTCGCTGACCGTCCAGCTCGGCGCGGGCG
>JASLHP010000234.1 GCA_030149625.1 Solirubrobacteraceae bacterium | reverse complement strand
CAGCTTTCTCGGGGTTCCGATCGGCGAGATCTCGCACGTGTCGGTGACTGGCTCCTCCAGCGGTTCCCACAGCGGCCGGCTGCGTGCGTATGTGAGCAGCCCGGGGGCGAGCTTCCTGCCGACGCGTCCGTTCGCCGCGGGCGAGCACGTCACGGTGAGCGCGGTCGTCGGCCCCAAGGATCACGCCACGCGTGTCGGCACGAGCTTCACGGTCGCGCGGCCGTCCGGCTACAGGCCGCCCGCGCCGGCCGCTCCGGCGCCGGCTCGCGCGGGCACGACGCAGAGCTTCGTCTCCGCGCCGGCCCTGCATCCGCCCGATGTGGCGATCACGACCGACACGCCGGCGGCCACGCCGGCTGACGTGTTCATCACGCCGACGCACGGTCTGGGACAGTCCGGTCCGATGATCGTCAATCCGCAGGGCGGCCTCGTCTGGTACGAGCCGGTGCCGACGGGGGAGGTCGCGACCAACCTGCAGGTGGAGAGCTATCGCGGTCAGCCGGTGCTCGTGTGGTGGCAGGGTCACATCCCGTCGGTCCTGGGCGTCGGCTTTGGGACCGACGAGATCTACAGCGCCTCGTACACGCCGATCGCGACGGTCGCGGCGGGCAACGGCTATCAGGCGGACTTGCATGACTTCCAGCTCACGCCCCGCGGCTCGGCGTTCATCACCGCGTACACGCTCGTCGACGCCGACCTGTCCTCCGTCGGCGGCTCGCGCGACGGGACGCTGCAGGATGCGATCGTGCAGGAGATCGACGTGCCGACGGGCCTCGTGATGTTCGAGTGGCACGCCTACGGGCACGTCGCGCTGGATGACTCGTTCAGCCACCCGCACTCCGACCCCACGCTGCCGTGGGACTTCTTCCACGTCAACTCGGTCTCGTTGGATCCGTGGGGCGACGGCAACTTCATCGTGTCCTCGCGTAACACGTGGACGGCGTATGAGATCGATCACGTCAGCGGGGCGATCCTGTGGCGCCTCGGCGGCAAGCGCTCGAGCTTCAAGATGGGGCCGGGGACGGGCACGGCGTGGCAGCACGACGTGCGCTGGCAGCCGGATCACACGCTGACTATCTTCGACAACGGCGCGACGCCCAAGGAACACTCGCAGTCGCGCGTGATTCGCGAGCGGATCGACTGGCGCCGTCGCGAGGTAACGCTCGTCGGCCGCGACGTGCGCACGCCGCCGCTGTCGACCGGTAGCCAGGGCGACGATCAGGTGCTCGCGAACGGCAACTCGTTCGTGGGCTGGGGGGAAGAGCCGTACTTCACGGAATTCGGCCCCAGCGGCCAGATCGTATTCGAAGGGCACATTCCGTTCCCGGGCGAGTCCTACCGCGCGTTTCGCTTCCCGTGGACCGCGACGCCTGCCGCTCCGCCGGCGGTCGCGATCACCGCTTTGGGCTCGACCTCGACTGTGTATGCGAGCTGGAACGGGGCGACCGGCGTGAGTGCCTGGAGGGTGCTGGCGGGATCGACCCCGGCAAGCCTCACGTCGATCGCCGACGCCGCGAGCAGCGGCTTTCAGACCGCGATTACTGTGGCCGGCACGTACGCGGACTTCGCGGTGCAGGCGCTCGGTGCGGACGGGGAAGTGCTGGGCACCTCGCCGCCGGCGCAGCCTTGAGCGGCGCTGGGATCGCGGCCCTGGAGCACGAGCATGGGGCGGCGAACGCGCTCACGATCCGAGTCGCACGCGTACGTGCGGGTAGAGACGGGCGCTTGCCTGGGAGTAGGCGCGCGCGAGCGCGTCGACTTCGGCGGGCGTGAGCGACGTCCCGAAGGCGCCAGGGCCGCTGAGCTTCAGGTAGTCCTTGCGCAGCTGCTTGCCGATCTGCGCGAGGTCGAAGTGGGCGTCGTAGATGCTCTCGATGTAGAGCGCGGAGTTGGCGCGCGCGAAGCGCGCGGCGGCGGCGGAGCCGTGCTGGATCTCCTCGATGTCGGCGCCGATCAGCCGCCAGCCGCGGGTCGCGAGCGTCACGTACAGCCGGTAGGTGCCGGCAAGGCTCGAGGCGGGCCCGGTGATCGACTTGGCTTCTGTTTCGGCGAGCAGACCTGGCAGCGTCAGCATCGCGGCGCCGCGCGCGGCAACGCGAATCGCGGGAGGCGAGACGGTGTGCGTGTCGGCGGGCAGGCCGCCGGCGATCAGTGGCCAGGCGGCCTTCGCGGTGGTCACCTCATGTCGCACGGTGGGCTCTTGGCGCGCGAGCGCGCGCGCTACGGCGATCAGGTCGGAGCGCTCGAGTCGCTGCTCTTCGGGGTTGGCGTGCCGGGCGCTGCCGCAGCCGGCGGCCGCGAGCGCGACGCCGGTGAGCGCCAGCGGCGCGATGCGGCGGGAGCGCGCCCGCGTGCGGCGGGCGCCTCGCGCTGCGGTCTTGCGCGGCGCGCCCGTCGCTTCGCCTAGACGCCGAGCAGGTCGACGACGAACACGAGCGGCGCGTTGGCCGGGATCGTCGGCGGCGAGCCGGTCTTGCCGTAGGCGAGTTCGGACGGGATGACGAGCTCGCGCCGGCCGCCGACCTTCATGCCGACGATGCCCTGGTCCCAGCCCTTGATGACCTGGCCCTTGCCGAGCGTGAAGGAGAACGTTTCGTGGCGTTTCAAAGAGGCGTCGAACTCCTTGCCGCCTGTGTAGAGCACGCCTACTTAGTTGACGACGACGGTGTCGCCGGCCTTGGCTTCGGCGCCGGTGCCGGCTATCAGTTCTTTGGTTTCGAGCTTGGTCGGCGCGGGGCCGGTCGGCGGAACGACCGTGGGTTCTTTGGAGAGCGGCCCGGAGGTCGGCGTC
>JASLHP010000207.1 GCA_030149625.1 Solirubrobacteraceae bacterium | reverse complement strand
CGACATCTCAGAGCCCGTCGTCGAGGCGTTGTTGATCGCGCAGGGAACCGAGCTCTCAGAGCTCCAGCGCGAGGACCGGATCGCCAACGCGGCGGCCGCCGCCTCCGGGATGCTGGCGCTCGAGGGCGCATAGGCTTGCGGCGGCCGTGTAACGATTCGGTTTGCGCCGCTTGCGATTCGGCGGGCGAAGAGTAAGATCGGACAGCAATGATCTACTGCGTGGTGCCCAGACCGCTAGCCGATGAGCTGTATCCAAAGCTCGTCGAGCACTACAGCGACGACGCCAACGTCACCGTGATCGTGGACCGGCGCAAGTTCGACCGCAGGGCTCGCTACGCGGCCGCCGCCCGGCACACCGCGGACGACGACGCCCAGCGACGCGTAGTGCGCGACCGTCGCCGCGCGCGCGTCGCCGGCGACCTGTTGCCGTTGGCGCAAGCCTCCTAGGGCCTCTGCCGCGTTCGATCGGCGGTTCACGTTCGCCCCGGCGAAGGCCGCGCGCGGCCGACGGCTTCCCGGTCCCAGGGACCGTTGCGTCCCCGGCGAGCTTCATAATCTCGCCGCGATGAAGCTGATCGTCCACGTCGACGGAGGCGCACGCGGCAACCCTGGCCCCGCCGCCGCGGCGGCCGTCCTCAGCACGCCCGCGGGCGAGGTGCTGGACGAGCACGCCCAGCTGCTGGGCAGCGTCACGAACAACGTCGCCGAGTACCGGGCGCTGCTCCTGGGCCTGGATCGAGCGAAGCGGCTGGGTGCCACCGAGGTGGAGGTGATCGGCGACTCCGAGCTGATCGCCAAGCAGGTCCAGGGCCTCTACAAGGTCAAGCACCCGTCGATGCGCCCCCTGCACCTGGATGCGATGAAGTCATTCAGGGACTTCGACGCCTGGTCGATCCGCACGGTCCCACGAGCGCAGAACGCGGACGCGGACGCGCTCGTGAACGCGGCGCTGGATCGGGCCGCGAACCAGCGATAGCGGAGCTCTGACGCGGCTCGCCGCGAGGCCACGGGTCAGAGCCGCCACCGGGTCCGGCGCAGCCGCCGGGCTCGGCGGCAAACTGGCGAGATGCTGCGGGCGGTGCTATTCGACCTCGACGGGACCCTGATGGACCACGACGCGGCACGCGCTGCGGGTCTGCGAGCGCACCTCAACGGCTGGCTGCCGGGCCTGGAGGCGGACGAGCTGACGCGGCTGGAGCACGAGTGGCAGCGCCTTGAGGCGCTCCACTACGACGAGTACGCTCGCGGCGAGTGCACGTTTGCGGAGCAGCGCCGCCGACGTGCGCGGGGAATGCACGCGGCGCTGGGCCGTGAGCCGGCGGACGACCTCGCTGCGGAGGCCTGGTTCGGGTCCTACCTGCGCCACTATCGCGCGGCGTGGCGCCCGTTCGACGACGTGCGCCCGGCGCTGTCGGCGCTCGCGTCAGCGCACCCGTCTGCGGCGCTGGGGGTGGTGACGAACGGAGAGGGCGAGCCGCAGCGCGCGAAGCTCGCCGCGATCGGCCTCAACGAGCGCTTCCGCGCGATAGTCGCCTCTGGCGAGGAGGGCGTGACAAAGCCGGATGCGGAGATCTTCGCGCGCGCATGCGAGCGCCTGGGAGTGGAGCGAGAGCAGACGGCGCACGTCGGCGACAGGCTCGACCTCGATGCCGAAGGAGCCGCCGCGGCGGGACTGCGTGGCATCTGGCTCGACCGTCTCGGAACGGCGCTGAGCCCCGCTCACGTCGTGAAGATCTCGACGTTGCGCGAGCTGCCCGCGGTGCTGCGCGGACTCGCTCGCGAGCGTTAGTGCAGCGGCTGCGCGGATTTCGCGATCGCCAGCATCTGCGAGTTCGAGAGTTCCTCGAGCAGCGTGTTCGTCACCCAATACAAGACGTTGTCCTCGCGCCAGCCGACGACGTGGATGTGCGAGCCGTCGTCGACGAACTCGTAGGTGCGCCCGCCGATTTCCTGCGTGCGCGCGTGCGCGAACAGCGGCGGGTTGAGCCAGTCGGTGCCCTCGAAGTCGTAGTAGGAGCCGAGCGTCGGGTTCTCCGCGAACACCACCACGTATGCGTGGTGGCGGATGTTCTGCTGGTTCTTGAGCGGATACGCGCGCACCTGCTGCTGTTCGGCCGGCCCTGTCTGCAGCGTCGGATAGAGCATCCGGAACGGCACTTCGATCGAGGCTTTGACCGCTTCGTCCATGCCGGCGGTGTTCGTCGGGTACAGGTCGATGGCGGCTGGCGAGAAGTTCGAGGAGTGGTGTCGATGGCTGCTGTGATGGTGCGTGTCGCTGGAGCCGTGCCCCGACGACGGGCTGGGCAGCCGCAGCGATTCGTGGCCGTCGAGGAAGTGATCGAGGGTTTCCTTCTCCAGTTCGGGCGTCGAGGTGACGTAGTCGCCCCCGCCAAACTGCGCGTCGACGTTGGACGCGAGGAAGCGCACCTGGCGCAGGGGCTTGGTCTGCGAGAACGCGATCAGCTTCGACAGCAGCACGAGCTCTTCGGGGGTCGCGGGGAAGTTCGTCCTGATCGCGTGTCCGACGGCCTTCGCCACCTTGTCGATCTGGCCGAGCTCGTTCCCCGGGTCGATCTGCTGGCGCAGGTCGCGTAGGAAGTCCTGCTGGCGCGCAACGCGCACGAAGTCCGAGTCGGTGTGGCGGTAGCGCACGTAGTCGAGCGCGTCTTCGTAGCAGAGCTTCTGGTAGCCGGGCTCGAGGTTGATGCTCGTGTAGTCGGTTTCGGTCGAGCCGACGTTCTCGTTGAAGTAGCGATGGTCGACGTTCACGTATGCGCAGCCGAGCGTGTCGACGACTTTGATGAAGCCGGCGAAGTTGACGTCGACGATCCCGTTGAGCTTGCCCTCGAGCTCCGGGAAGATTTCACGCACGATCGTTTCGGCGGCGAGCACGCTTGCGCCGTTGGCGCCCCCGAATTTGCTGCCGATGGTGTAGGCCGCGTTGATCTTTTCGTGTTCGTAGACTTCGCCGTTGGGCGCCCTGATGTCCACCATCAGATCGCGCGGTATCGACAACACCGAGGTCTGGCCCTGTTCGGGGTCGAAGCGCACCAGCAGGATCGTGTCGCTGTGCGGCGCCGAGTCGCGTTCTTCGCTGTTCTTCGAGCCCGAGCGCCGGTCCGAGCCGAGGATCAGGAACGTCTGCGGGCCGCCGCCGTATTCGGGCGTGATCAGCCCCTTCGGCGCCGAGATGTGGCTGAGGTGCGGAAACACCTCGTCGGCGATCGTCGTCAGCTTGTTCAGCGCGACGGTAGCCGTCGCGGCCCCGCTCAACGCGACGATCAGCACGCTCGCGATCAGGAACCGCTTCCACATGCCCCACCAAAGCGACGGTGGACGCTCGTCATCCATGGTGTGTCGAGACGTGGCAGCTCATAAGGCCTGGGGTGGGCTCCCGCCTCCCCCCGGCGACACGCTCCAGTCGCAAGGGTAGCGGGCGGCTCGGAGCGAGCGTAGCGGGCGGCTCGGAGCGAGCGTAGCGGGCGGCTCGGAGCGACGTAGCGGGCGGCTCGGAACGCACGCGCCGCGATCGTGGGTACGCTCGGGTCGGTGCTCAACGCGCGCAACCGAGAGCTGCTGGGCCTCGTGCCCTCCGCGCTGCTCGTGACAGCCGGCTTCACGGCGATCTTCATCCAGACGCAGAGGAGCTCGCCGGGAGCGTCCACGAGCCTGACGCTCAACCACGCATCGAGCGTGTCGCTCACGTATGGCGCGCTGTTCCTCGGCTTGTGCTTCGCCGCGCACTTGGTGATCCGCTTCGCGCTGCCGGACGCGGACCCGTACATGTTCCCGCTGGTCGCCGTGCTCGCGAGTGTCGGGATCGTGATGGTGTACCGCATCGAACCGACGCTCGCGCGCCAGCAGGCGCAGTGGATGGTGCTCGGGTTGATGCTCTTCGCGGCAACGATCCTCGCCCTGCGCAGACGCGGTGTGAGCGTGCTCGAGCGCTACCGCTACACGATCGCGCTCGTCGGCATCGGCATGACGGTGCTGCCGCGGCTGCCGGGAATCGGCGAGCAGGTCAACGGCGCCTACCTCGACATCCACGTCGGCAGCGTGTCCTTCCAGCCCGCGGAGCTCGGCAAGGTCGCGATCGTGATCTTCCTCGCGAGCTACCTGCGCGACAACCGTCAGATCCTGGTGACGGCGGGACGGCGCGTGCTGGGGTTGACGATCCCGCCGATGAAGCAGTTCGGGCCGATGCTGATCGTGTGGGGAGCGGCGATGGCGACGCTGCTGTTGACGCGCGAGCTCGGCACGTCGCTGATGTTCTACGGCGCGTTCCTGGCGCTGTTGTATGTGGCCACCGGCCGTCTGTCGTTTCCGCTGATCGGCCTCGTGCTGTTCGCGATCGGCGCGTGGTATCTCGCGGGCCACGTCAGCCACGTCCACGCGCGCGTGCTCGCCTGGGAACATCCGTTCAACGCCGCGCTGTACGAAAAAGTCGAAGGCGGCAGCTACCAGCTCGCGCAGTCGCTGTTCGCCCAAGCCGACGGCGGCCTGCTCGGCACGGGCTTCGATCGCTCGCTGCTGCGCATCGGTCCGCACGGCGCCTCGATCCTGCCGGTGCCCGAAAGCGACATGATCTACGCGGTCATCGTCAACGAGCTCGGCCTCGTCGGCGCCGCCGCGCTGCTGGGGGTGTACCTGCTGTTCATCGCGCGCGGGTTGAAGACCGCGGTGCTCGCGCGTGACTCGTTCTCCAAGCTGCTCGCCACCGGCCTCTCGTTCGTGGTCGCGATGCAGGTGTTCGTGATCGTCGGCGGTGTCACGCGCGTGATCCCTCTGACCGGCGTGACGCTGCCGTTCGTCGCCTACGGCGGCTCCTCGGTGGTGATGAACTTCGTGCTCGTCGCGCTGCTCCTCGTCGTCTCAGATCGCGCGCGGCGGCCGTACGTGGGCCGCGCGCGCAGCTGAGGGCACGGGCACCCAGAGGGCACGCGGCAGGTGCGACCGCTGCGCCGTCGAAGAGATTGGTTGGATGTT
>JASLHP010000186.1 GCA_030149625.1 Solirubrobacteraceae bacterium | reverse complement strand
GCTGACCGTGACCGGCGGCACCGGCCGCTACGCCCATGCGCACGGCCGCGGCGGCCTGTACGGCACGTTCGATCGCGAGAACTATGCGCTGGTCATCAAGACGACCGGCAGTCTCAGCTACTGACACCGTGCGTGTTTAGCGCAGGCTCAGTCCTCCGCATCGTGCTCGGCGCACTGACCACGATGTTCGTGTGCCTCGATCTGGCCGCAACGGCGAGCGCCACGCAGTCCGTCAAGCTCAACGCGTCGTTCACGCCATATCGGCTCGGCGCGCGTGCGACGATCGCGCTCAGCATGCGGATCGAAGCCCCGGCCGGACAGCTCCCATCCGCGCTGAGCGAAGTCGAAGTTCGCTATCCGCAGAACCTCGGCTTCGCGCTGAGCGGGCTCGGCCTCGACGTCTGCTCGCGCGCGATGCTCGAAGCAGCCGGCACAAGCGGATGCCCCGCCGACTCCATCATGGGGCGGGGCAGCGCCACCGCGGAGCTTCGCTTCGGGCCGCAGCTCGTCACCGAGGACGCGTCGATCGCGATCGCCCGCGCGCCCGACCAGGAAGGCCACATCGCTCTGCTCCTCTACGCCTCCGGGCCCAGCCCTGTCGACACTCAGATTCTCTCGCCCGCGCAACTGCTGCCCACGAGCCCACCGTTCGGCGGTCGTCTGAACATGGAGCTGCCGATCATCCCGAGCGTCCCCGGAGCGGCCGATGTCGCGATCGTGGCGCTCGCCGTGACGATCGGACCGCAGGGTCTCACTTACTACGAACGCGCCGAAGGCGCCACGCTCGCCTATACGCCTGAGGGAATCCCCCTGCCTCTGACGTGTCCGCGCGGTGGCTTCCCGTTCGCGGCCACCTTCTCGTTTCTCGACGGCTCGCACGCAGAATCGCGGACGACGCTGCCGTGCCCGCGCCCACGGTCTCCGTCGCGTCGGCGCCGCGCCCACCGGTGAGGCGCGGATGCCGGCCAGCCGGCCCCGCGACTCGACAGCGCGGGGCCGCTGCACTGGACGTATCGCTCGTCAATCCGTTCCGTAGGCTTCTTTGGTCGTGAGTTCGAGTTCGGCGGTGCCGCTGAGTTCGGCCGTGCTTTCGCCAAACGTGAGTTTGCTGCCCGAGGTCGCGGTGAGTTCGAGCTTGTGACGGGTCTGTTCGGTGCCCGCCTGCGGCATGTTGGCGGTGATCGTGCCCCTCAGATTTTTCGTGCCTTTGACAGTCGCGGGGCACGTTTCGCTGCCCTTGTTGACGAGCGCGACGGACGCCAGCGTTTCGCCCGTCTTCGGCGCGAGCTTCTCCTTGACGGCTCCGCCCGCTTCTTCGAGCTGATCGGTCACCGCCGCGGTCGTGAATTCCTTGCCCGACACTTCGCACTTGGCCGCCAGCGTTCCCGTGAATTCGCATTCTGTGAACTTCCACGCTTCCGCTTCGCCTTTGCCAAGGGCGCCGGCTTCCACGCCGATGAGACTCGCGGCTTTCTGCCTGAGTCCTTTACATTCGATCTTGGCTTCGTTCCCGGCGAACGTCGCTTTGAGCAGGAGCGCTTTGCTGACGGTGGCCGCTTCCGCGAGCGTCCGGGCTTCGCCGGCGCCGAGTTCTCTAGCCGCGAGCGTCCAGTCTGGAGCGTACGTCGCGCCGAGCGTTTCTTTGAACGCCAATTCGACTTCGGCGGCGCCCGTGAATTCCGCCGGGCTTTCCCCGAGCGTCACTTTGCTCCCCGACACAGCCGTGAATTCCAGCTTGCGATGGAGTTGTTCGCTGCCCGCCTCGGGGATGTTCGCGACGATCGTGCCCCTGAGGTTCTTCGTGCCTTTCACGGTGGCGGGGCAGGTCCCACCGCTCTTGTTCGCGAACACGACGGGCGCAAGCGTTTCGCCCGTCTTCGGCGCGAGCTTGTCCTTCACGACCCCGCCTGCTTCTTCGAGCTGGCCAGCGAGCGCGTTCGTCGTGAGTTCTTTGCCCTGCACTTCACACCTCGCGGCCAACCCCCCAATCACTTCACATTCCGTGAACTTCAGGGCTTCCGCTTCGCCCTTGGCGCCAGCGCCGGTTTCCGCGCCTTTCACACTCGCGCCTTTGACTTTCAGCGCTTTGCATTCGACCCTGGCTTCGCTCCCCGCGAAGGTCGCCTGCACGACGAACGCCGTGCTCACCGACGCGGCTTCCGCGAGCGCCCGCGCTTCGCCACTACCCAGGGCTTTCGCGCCCACCACCCAGTCCGGCGGCGTGCCCGCCAACGTCGTCAGCGTTTCGCCCGACCCGTATGAAGTCCCGATCCTGTTCGTTGCGACGAGCCGGAAGTAGTATGTCGTGTCGGGTAGCAGGCCGACGATCCCCTTGCTCACTTCGATGCCGCTACCACCCGCGCCGGCGCTCGCTTCTTCGGTTTTGTGCGTGTATTTTTCTTTTTCGCGACCGTATTCGAAATAGTATTTCGTTTCGGTATTTTCCGGGTCCACAGTGCCGTTCAGCTGGGCTCCAGTCGCGGATATCCCGGTGGCCCGAGCCGTGATCGCTGAGGGAGCATTCGTCGGTGCGAGAGTCGCTTCCTCCGCGAGCGTGGTCGTGTGGAGCGTGCCTTCTCCTTCTTCCACTTTTTCCCGGTAGCCAAGATAGGAGCCCACGGCATGGCATGCCGCCGACGAAGCGCACGCCACCCCATAGAGGGCTCCGCCGGCCGGTCGCGGCGCGCCCTCGACCGACCATTCGCTGCCGTCCCACAGCTCGGCGAGTGTCGTGACTTCAGATTCTCTGCCGAGGTGGCCGACGGCGACACACTCCGTGACAGACGAGCACGAGACCGCGGCCAGTTCGCCGAGCTCGCTGCGCTCGCTTTCGTCCGCACTCACCGGATTGGGCATGCTCTGGACGGTCCACGTTGCTTTGCTCCACAGCTCCGCCAGAGTCGAGGTGCTACCTGCGCTATTGACGTACTGGCCAACGGCCATGCACTGTGCCGAGGACACGCACGACACCGCTCGCAAGACGACGGCGCTTGCGCCTTCCGGGTTGGGCGTCGACTGTATCGCCCATGCTTCTTTTTCGCCGCTCGACGTCTCGACGAGTGTCTGCTTGGCTTTCGCGCTGTTGACGTAGTCGCCGACGACGACGCAATTCGACGATCCCGTGCACGAGACGCCCAGGAGTTCGCCGCCTTTGGCGCCTTCGGGCTGAGGCGCTTCCTGGATCGTCCAGGCGCTTCCATTCCAGCGCTCCACCAACGGCAGGTATTCGTTGAGAGCGCCGTTTTTTTTCGTGTAATAGGAGCCGACGGCCGTGCATGCCGTAGCCGCCGTGCACGAGACGGCCAGCAGTTCGCTGCCTTTGGAGCCTTCTGGGTTTGGCGATTCCTGGATCGACCAGGTTTTGCCGTTCCAGCTCTCCACCAACGTGCCTTTGCCCCTGGAGCCGGACATCGTGTAGACCCCCACGGCGGTACAGCTCGACACCGAGGCACAGGCGATCGCGTGCAGTTCGGCATTCCCCAGCTTTCCTTCTTCGACCGGCGGGTTGGCGGTCGTTTCCACGGCCCATACCGTGCCATTCCAGCGGTCGGCAAGCGTCACCGTGCTTTTCGCGCTGTTGACATATGCGCCCACGGCGAGGCACGCGCCCGACGCCGGGCAGGCCGCTCCATAGAGGTGCCCGCCATAGGTTTTTTCGGTTGTTTCAGCCGGCTGCGGTGTCGTCTGGATCGCCCACGGGTTCATCGCGACCGTGT
>JASLHP010000135.1 GCA_030149625.1 Solirubrobacteraceae bacterium | reverse complement strand
GCCGATGCGCTAGAACGGTGGGATGGCGGCCCGCAAAGGCCTCACGGTCGCGGTCACCGGCCCGACAGGCGAGATCGGCAAGGCGCTCGTCGCCGCGCTCGAGCGCTCACGGGAGGTGGCATCGATCCTGGGCATGGCGCGCCGGCCGTTCGACCCCGGCGCTCGAGGCTGGAGGAAGGTCTCCTACCGGCGCGGCGACGTGCTCGATCGCAACGCCGTGCGCGCGCTCGTGCGCGACGCCGACGTCGTCGTGCACCTCGCGTTCATGATCATGGGCGGCGCCTCGGACAGCCGCGCGGTCAACCTCACGGGCTCGCGCAACGTCTTCGAGGAGGCCGTCTCGGCCGGCGTCGAACGGCTCGTGTATGCCTCCTCCGTCGCCGCCTACGGCTTCCACGCCGAGAATCCGCAGCCGCTCACCGAGGACGTCCCCGCGCGCGGCAGCGCCGCCCACTACTACTCAGCCCAGAAGGCCGAGGTCGAGCAGCTGCTCACCGCCACACTCACCGGCGCCGATACCGACGGCTACGTGTTCCGCCCTTGCATCGTCGCCGGACCGCAAGCGCCGCTCTTGATCGACAGCCTCCCGTACACGCAGATCTCCGAGCGTCTGCCCGCTCCGATTCTCGGCCTGCTCGACGGAGTGCCGATCCTCAAGCCAGTCCTGCCAGACCCCGGCGTGCCATTCCAGCTCGTGCACCACGACGACGTCGCGAGCGCGATGCGCGCCGCCGTACTCGGACGCGGCGCCCCAGGCATATACAACCTCGCCGCCGCCGGCACGCTCACGGTCAAACAACTCGCCGAGGAGCTCGGCTGGTACTCGATCCCCGTGCCCGAGCTCGCCGTCGACGTCGTCGCCCAGATGGTCGCGCGCCTCGGCTTTCTGCCCGCACAGGCTCAGTGGATCGCCGCCCTGCGCGAGCCCGTGATCATGAGCGCGAGCAAGGCTCGGCGCGAGCTGCGCTGGCGCCCACGCCACGACGCGCTGCTGACTCTGCGCGAGACGATCGCCGCCAGCCGCCTCGATCCGCTGATTCGCTGAGGCGCGGCGCCGACGAGCCGACTCTGGGCCGGCGAAACCCTCCGAGCGCGCGCGACCGCCGCGCCATAGGCTTACCAGCCCATGAACACGCCTGAGACCATCGAGCCGCGCCTGGTCGCTAATCGCGTGGCGATCGTCACCGACAGCACCACCTACCTCCCCCAGTCGCTGATCGCGAGCCTCGGCATCCACCAGGTGAGCCTGTATGTGGGTTGGGGCGGCGATCTGCGACCCGAGCACGAGTACCGCGACCTCGACGCGTTCTACGCGAAGCTCGCCGCGTCGCCGCAGCTGCCGACCACCTCTCAACCGTCGGTCGGCGACTTCGTGTCCTGCTACCGGCCGCTGCTCGACTCCGGCTGCGACGTGCTCTCGATCCACATCGCCGCCGGCCTGTCCGGCACGTGCGAGAGCGCGCGCGAGGCCGCGCGGCTGCTGACAGAGGAGGGCGCACGCGGAACGGTGGAGGTGCTCGACGGCCAGACCGGCGCGGGCGGTCTTGGCTGTCTGGTAGCGCTCGCGGCGCGGCTCGCCGCGCGCGGCGAGCCGCTCGCGAGCATCCGCGAGGGCATCGCGCAAGGCCGCGCGAGCCTCGACATCTGGTTCTGCCTGGACACGCTCGAGTATCTGCGCCGCGGCGGGCGCATCGGCGCGGCGCAGGCGATGGTCGGAACGGCGCTGAAGATCAAGCCGATCCTCACGTTCGGCACCGAGATCGCGCCCGTCGGGCGCGTGCGCACGCACCGCCGGGCGCTCGAGCGAATGACGAGCTACCTGCGGGAGCTGCGTGACCGCGGCGCCACCGACTGGATCGTGCAGCACGCTCAGGCCCCCGCGGACGCCGAGTCGCTGGTGGCCGAGGGAACCGCCGTGTTCGGTTTTGCGCCGCTGTTCTGCACCGAGGTCGGCCCCGTGCTGGGCGCGCACCTGGGCTCGGGAATGCTGGTCGGCGGGCTGACGCGTCCCTGAGCGCCGAAGCGCTACAGAGGGCTCAACATGACAGCGGTCTCGGTGCGGATCGTCGCCCACTCCTTCGCGGCGAGACCACGCGAGAACTCGTCGATCTTGCGCTTCGGGCCCGTGACCGTGAGCGCGAGCTGCGTCGTAAGCAGATGCGGGTGCTCGACGATCGTGCACTGCAGCTGCAGCTGCTCGGCCCATTCGCGCGCGCTTGCTTCGAATTCCGCGCGGATCAGCTTGCCAGAGCTGACGACGAGCGTGCGCGTCTCGACGACGTTCGCGTCGCGCTCCGCCGCGGCTTCGCTCCGCTGTTCCTCGGCCGTGGGCGGCGGATCCACCTGGCGCCACTTCTCGCGTCCCTCGTCCCAGTGGCTCACAAGCACGCGCGCCCGGACCCCGTCATCGGCGAGCACGGCCTCGATCGCGCCGCGGGCCGCACTCAGCGCCGCCCGATCCGCGGCGTAGGCGAAAAGCAGCTTGCCGTCGTGGGTGATCACGACGTCGCGGGGGACCTTCGCCTCGACCTCCTCGACTATGTCCGGGCCGCGCAAGCGCCCGATCAGCGAGCGCAGCGCGCCGCTGGCCTCCGGCACCTCGAGCTCGGCCTGCATCCGCCAATCCGGCTCGCCGGCTCGCTCCTGCTCGTCGCTGCTCATGGCAGCGGACGATATCGGCTCCGTGCGTGACCCATCACTCGCTGCGTGCGTGACCCATCGCTCGCTCCGTGCGTGACCCATCGCTCGTATAGCGCGCGAGCCGCCGGATTGCCCTTCAACACGCGTATCCGAAGGCCCGAATAGTCCAGCGCCTGAATATTCAGGTTGAGCCTTATCGTGCCACCACGCAGGCGCCATGATCCTCGTGCAGATGGTCGTCGAGGATGCCACCCCGGTTCGAACCCGGCGCAACGCGCCGAGTTCGCACCCAACGCGCGTCTCCGGACGCGCCGCCGACGACTTGGTCTGCCTGGAGCTCACAGAGGCACAGGTCGAGGGCGTCATCCGAGCCACGGCCGATGCGCGCGGACCGAGCCTCAGCCTGCTGCTCTCCGGCCTGATCAGCGAGCAGGCGATCACCGAGGGCTCGCTCGAAGAGCGCTACTACTCCGAGCTCGAGAGCGGGCGTCTGTCGCACTCGCTGTTCCGCGGGCT
>JASLHP010000113.1 GCA_030149625.1 Solirubrobacteraceae bacterium | reverse complement strand
GGAGGTAGGCGAGCAGATCCCGGGCCTCCTGCGTCCGCTCGAAACCTACGTCTGAGACTCCCTGTTCACCGCCAGACTCCGCGCGCACGATCTGGTCGGCATCCTGAATCCGCCGCCGGGCGATGCGCAGCGCCAGCTCGTTCGGGAGAAAGCGCGCGTTGAGCGACAGGTCGATTCCGAACGGCAGGCTTTCCGCCGGCGCGAACATCAGCTCGGCGCCCGCTCCCGGGAACCGCACGCGATCGGGGAGCGCTCCCATCACCAACTGCGACTGCCAGCTCGTACCCAGCTCGCATTCGATCTTGAGCATCCGGCCGCAGTTCTCGACGTAGCCGTCGGCCCACCTCATCGCGTCGGCCTCCAGCGGCGCGAGCACGGCTTCGCCATTGCTCTCGAACACGAGCGCGCGCGGCTCGTACAGGCCATCGATCACCGGCTCACCCAGGCCTCTGCAGAACGCCCTGCGAACCAGCCATTGCAACTCGACTCCGCGTGCTTGGCGAACCGGCAGGAAGCCCTCCAGTCGCGCATGCGCATGATCTGCGCGAACCCTCGCCTGCTCGAGCTCCGACGCCTTCAGCACGCGCCGGTCGCGCAAAGCCAGAGCCTGCTTGATGGCCCGCCACCAGTCTTGCGGATGTTGGCCCGCGGCCCGCGACACGTAGGAGGCAACGTCGCGCTCGGGCTCGCGCAGGCTCACGATGACGAACACCGCAGGTTGCGCGACGCCGAGCTCGCCCAGCCATCTGACCTGCTCATCGATGTAGCGAGCGCGCGCGCGAGCGTGCAGGCCGCTGTCGGGCACAGGCGGCTGCTCGCGCAGAGCGTCTGCGTACCGATCGGCCCCCCAGCGCCGGCAAACACGAAGAATCTGCACGTCGGCCTCGATCGCTTCAAGCGCCGCGATCAGCGTGAGGAAACGAGCGCGCTTGTCGTCTTCGCTCAACCACGAGTAGGAGCTGGTCGGCACGGCAAACGCCGCCCACACGTCATCGAGCCCTTGGGCAAAGACGCAATTCCCGTAGATGAAGGAGATTGGCGCCTTCAAAGCCGCTCGTCGCCCCGCTCGCTGGCCCGCACACGCAGCCGTGCCCCGCGGCCCAGCACGATCACTTGGCGGTGCGCGAGCGGCCGCGCGCGGATGGAGGCGTTCAGCGTGAGCGTCGAGCGCAGCCAAGATCGGGCCATCGCGCTTGACTCGTGCTCGATCGCGCGTCCCCGTCGCTCGTGCTCGATTCTCACCAGCACCGCACCAGGGCCCGTATAGCGAAGCCGGCGAATCTGGCTGTCAGAGCCGTCTGGAAGCAGCAGGATCTCCTCGGGGCCCCAACGTCCCCCGAGGCCGACGCACCGGCGCAACCCCGCCAGCCGCCGTGGCCCGGCCCAGTAGCGCACGAGCGCCCGCGCCGCGAGGTGAAAGGCGCGACCCTCGAGCCTGATCGCGCTCAACACGGTGGCACAAGCGCCGGGGAACGCGAGGTCGCGTAGATACCAAGGCAGCGCGCTCGCCAGCGGCCCGACGAGCGGCGCCTCCGCCACGAGCAGACCAAGCAGGAGCAACGCGAGGAAATAGACGACGCCGCGCACCGGCACTCCGCCCGGGTTCAAGCGCAGACGATCGACGCTGTAGATCCGTCGCTCCAGGTCGAATACACGCCGATAGGAGCGGACCTCGATCATTGCGCTCCGAACAACGAGGTGACCGTGGCACGCAGCAGACCCACACCTGCCGGCGTCGCCAGCAGCACCGACACGATGCCGACGGCAAACACGCCCGCCGCCTCCCTGAAGTCGCGGCGGAACGCCAGCACCGTCGCAGCAACCGCGAACGCGAGTCCAATCAGGCTCATCGCAACCGCGCGACCGGTGCTCCCAGCCTTCGCGGCCGCCGATTCCAGCGAGCCGCCTGCGGCTTCGCTCGTGGCGGCAGCCGGAGTGGGTGTGGAACTCGCGGTCGAGACTGCCGCTCGAGCTGACGGGGAGAAAATGAGGAGCGCCACACATGCCAGCGGCACGGCAATTCTCAACGAGGTGTTTCTGAGCTTCATCGCTGCTCCTTGATCGGGGTCTACGCATCGGGATCTGTCTGCACGGCCGATATCTCCCATCGCCCCTGCTCACGCACGACGTCCAGTTCATAGGCGAGCGTGTAGCGAACGCCGCGCGCGTCGTGTGCCTGCACGGTCGCCAGCACCGCGCCCGCGCCGGGCGCCCAATCCAGACGCTGCAGCGAGTCCAGGCTCAGCGGCGCTCCCGGCAGCGAGACGCGGGCGTCGTCCGCGAGATCTGCGGCCAGCTCGCCCGCCGACGCAGCCAGATAGTTGCGCAGCGCGCGTTGCACGACGGTCGCAAGCGATGGATCGGTGACTTCGTGCAGGCGGGCCGGAGGCTGTGCCGGGCCAGCGGCTGGAGGGCCGACGAACGCTGGGTAGCCGGCTAGCGCAAGCCCACCGTCTGAGGTCCGCGCAACAGCCACCGTCAGATAGAGCAGCCCGGCGCTATCGGTCTGGGCCGCGACCGTGTACACGTGCTCCTCGGTCGCAGGTTCGCGCGCCTGCACCACTTCGGCCCATTCGACGTGCTGCTCTCCACTGGCGGGGAGCTCCAGCCCGGCATCCGCTTCGATGCTGGCGCCGATGAAGGGTTCGAGCCCGTGGGCGCTCGCCTGCGGCTCCGCGGCGCTCCACGTCAGGTACCGACGCGCGAACAGCACGGCATACGCTTCGGCGGCCCGATCCGGCACAGCCGGAGCACGCACGCTTGCCTCGAGCGTGTTGGGCGTCGGTGGCGCGATCGCGAACCGAGCACTCGCGGCGATACCCACGACAGACGTCGCGCACAGCAGATATCGGGGCAAGTCGCGCGCCAAGCGTGTCCGCCACAGGGCATGGCGTGCAATCGTCACCGTCGGTCGTGGGTCGCGGGCCACCACGCAGCCCTTCAGCGCTCGAATCCGAACTCAGCGGCCCGCGGACGCGGCGGCGATGTGTGGCTCCAGCTCGTAGGGCCGACCGCCGCAACCACGCTGACCGGGGCGCTCATCACCCGCGGGCCTGCCGCCAGCGACACGAAGCTCGGCGCCACCCGCTTGCGCGTGAGCAGCTCCTGCAATCGTCCAGCGAGAGACGTGAACCCGCGCGCGCTTCGCCGCGGATTAGCCAGCGTCGTGCGCCCGATCGACGTGTCCAGCCGCCGCAAGCCGGCGCCAGCGGCCGACTGACTCCATACGCGCG
The DNA here is from genome assembly GCA_030149625.1 of Solirubrobacteraceae bacterium. Next base: position 1,317 of record JASLHP010000113.1, on the reverse strand, counting down.
CGCTTTGCAAGCGCGACGCTGTAGGTGAGCCTGTCGCCGCGAGCGGGCCAGGGGCTTTACCTCCCGAGCGCATCGCCGGCGTCGGCGCCGCGATGGCGATCAAACCGCCGGCCGCAGCGATCGCCGCCAGCAGCGAGGCTACCCCAACGACGCGGCGCCGGCGCTCGACCCCGGTCGCGCTCTCGGTCGGGTTTTCATCGGCGGCGCACGCGAAGAACTCATCCTCGCTGTACACGCGGTACACCTCGCGAGGTGCACGTCGCAAGCGCGTCATCTGCGTGCGTCTCGAGACGCTCACGCGGGCGGCCGGGACCCGGAGCGGGGAGCCCCCGGCTCCCGGCCGCTTGCGCGCGGATGGGGCGCGCCGTGCGATCGTCCCTTCAACCGACCGCCGGCGTCCCGGGGAACGCGCTCATGAGTGGGGGGAGATATCTTCATAAGCAGGTCCCTGTCTGCTGATCCGACCGGCGCGCGCAGTCGGGACATCCCGCGCCTCCAGCGCCATCAGCTGCTTCAGGCGCGCTCGCCCACGTTGCGCAACCTTGCGGTACTTCTCCGGGCTCCAGCGATAGAGTCGGCAGAACTCGCCTGCGCCCATCTGCAGGCCGATCTGCGAGGCCATCACGAGCCGCTGATCTGATGTCAGTCCATGTGCGAGCGCCAGCACACGCCGCAGATCCTCACGCAAGATCACCAACGTCTCGAGCTCGGCGCGCAGGTCGACCACGGTGGCCGGCTCGACCGCGTCGAGCGGCACCGCCGCCTCGATCACCGCCTGCATCGGGCTGCGACCGGAGAGCGCGCGGCGGCGATCGTGGATGCGCGAGAGGAACCGCTGCTCGAGCGTGTGTGCGAGATGCGATCTGCCGTTGAAGCGTGCGCCACGACGAGCGCGCGCAAGCAGCTCGAGCGTCGCCTGGCTATAGCAGTCCTCCAGATCCTCACGCCGCAGCCGGTGGCGATGCACGCGCAGCAGCAGCTCGCGCTTGGCGCGCGCTACGAGCGCCACCTCCTCCGCCGGGTCCAACGACCGTCGTGCGGGGCGGCCACCCAGCGATCGCGGTGTAACCGATGCCTGCGCCGGCGGCTTTGAATGACTCGACACATGGGGATGTCGAGCGACGGGCGCTCGAGACCCCCCTCCCTATCCGCGCGTGTCTGCGCACAGCGGCGGGGCGCGCGCCATCGCGCCCCGCCGCTGCCCCCCGCCTCAGCTCACATCGTTCAGTGACGGGTTCGACCGCATCACCGCGAACGTGGAGCTTCGTCGAGCACTTCCGCGGGCGGGTGGCCCCCGAGGAAGACCTTTGGCCGATA
>JASLHP010000374.1 GCA_030149625.1 Solirubrobacteraceae bacterium | reverse complement strand
TTCCGCCGCGGCGCCCGCGGCGCGGAGCGTGGCATGACATCAGCTCCACATGAGGTTCTTGAAAAAGGGCGAGAATGGGCCAGGACCGTGATCGGACGCCTCGTGATACTCGCCGTAGAGCGACCGCGGCGCGTGCTGATGGCGGCCGGCGTCCTGTTCTTGATCGCGGCCGCGATCGGCGCGCCGGTGACGCGGATGCTCGGCAGCAACATCGGGGACTATCAGGACCCCGCGTCTGAGAACGAACGCACGGATGCCGCGATCACCGCGGCGACGGGGCAGAGCGCCTACTACAACGTCGCGGCGTTGCTTCGGGGCCGGCGGGACATCGCGGCCGACCCCGCGTCTCGGCGAGCCGTCGCGACGCTTGCGTCGCTTCTCACCGCGCAGCGCGGGTTTCAGCGCGTGCTCGACTATCCGGCGGCCCGTTCCGCGACGCTGCTCTCACGCGACGGCCGCGAGACCGTCGTGCTCGCCGCGTTCGCGAGCGCCGGCGAGGCGACCGCCGCGGTCGCGCACGTGCGCGACGGCATCTCCTCGACGCGGTGGAGCGGGAGCTTGGCGGGGATGACGGTGCGCTTTGGCGGCGAGGCGCTCGTCAACCAGGAACTCAACGAACGCACCACGAGCGAGCTCGCGCGCGCCGAGCTGCTGGCGTTCCCGATCCTGTTGCTGCTGTCGTTCTGGTTCTTCCGCGGCCTCGTCGCGGCGCTGCTGCCGCTGCTCGTCGGCGGCTTCGCGATCGTGCTCGCCTTCCTCGCGCTGCGACTCGCCGACCAGCTCACACCCCTGTCGGTGTTCGCGCTGAACCTCGTCAGCGGCATGGGTCTCGGCCTCGGCATCGACTACAGCCTGTTCGTGCTCTACCGCTATCGCGAGGAGCTGGCGGCTGGAGCGCCACCGGGTGAGGCGATCGAGCGCACGCTGCGAACCGTCGGGCGCACAGTGCTGTTCAGCTGCCTGACGGTGGCAGCCGCGATGACCAGCTTGCTCGTGTTCCCGCTGCGGTTCCTCTACTCGATGGGCATCGGCGGCGCGCTCGTGACGCTCTGCGACGGCGCCGTCGCGCTGCTCGTGCTGCCCGCCGCGCTGATCGCGCTGGGACCGCGCGTCAATGCTCTGGCCCCGGCGTGGCTGCAACGCCGTGCCGCGAGCTCGGCGACCGCGACGAGCGAGGGCGGCTGGTGGCGGCTGGCGCACGGCGTGGTGCGCCGCCCGGGCAGGGTCGCCGCGATCAGCGCGATCGCGCTGATCGCCGCTTCGATACCCGCCCTGCACCTGCGGTTCACCTCGCCTGGAGCGGACCTTCTGCCCGCCAGCGCGGAAAGCCGACAGGTGGAAAGCGCGCTCGCCAAAGGCTTCGCGAACAACGCTGGAGAAGCGATCGAAATCGTCCTGTCCGGCTCGCACGCCCCGGTGCGGCGCCTCGCCGCGGCCGCGGCTCGTGCCGCGGGCCGGCTGGCGATCGCCAGCGCCCCCGTCTACCTTGGCCGCGGCACGTGGGAGATCGTGCTGACCCCCCGCGGCTCTCCGTTCTCGAGCGTCCAACAGCGTCTGCTCGCGAGCCTGCGCGGGCTCGCGCATCCGTACGGCGCGCTGGTCGGCGGCGCGACCGCGTACTTCGTCGACCAGAAGTCGGCGATCGCCTCGCGCATCCCGCTGGCGCTGCTGATCCTGCTGCCGCTCACCGCTTGCTTCCTGTTCGCGATGACGGGTTCGTTGACGATCCCGATCAAGGCGCTGGCGATGAACGCGCTCAGCGTGGGAGTCGGCGCCGGGCTGCTCGTGCTGATCTTTCAGGACGGCCACCTCTCGGGGTTGCTCGGCTTCACGCCGATCGGCGGGCTCGAAGAGTCGAGCCTCGTGCTGATGCTCGTGCTCGCGTTCGCGTTGGCGACCGACTATGAGGTGTTCGTGCTCGCGCGCATCAAGGAGGCGCACGACGATGGCCTGGAGACGCGCGAGGCGATCGCGCTCGGCATCGAGCGAACCGGCCGCATCATCACGGCCGCCGCACTGCTGTTCTGCGTCGCGATCGGCGCGCTGGCCAGCTCCGACCTGTTCTTCACCAAGCAGCTCGGCGTCGGCGCCGCGCTCGCGGTCGCCATCGATGCGAGCGTCGTGCGAGCGCTGCTCGTGCCGTCGCTGATGGCGCTCATGGGCCGCTGGAACTGGTGGGCGCCGCGCTCGCTGCGTCGGCTGCACGATCGCGTCGGCTTGCGCGAGTCCGGCGACGGCGCCGTAGTACCCTCGTGCTCGCCGGGGGCGCCCGACCCTCGACGACGAGCAGCCGTCAACCAGCAAGGCACAGGAGCGAGACATGACTGAGAGCACCAGCGAGAGCGAGAACCCGGCGATCCCGAGCCCGACTCCCAAGGTGCCCAGCCCCAGGACCAACCGTGACTGGTGGCCCAACCAGCTGGATCTGAGCGTGCTGCACCGCCACTCGCCCCTGTCTGACCCGATGGGCGAGGGCTTCGACTACGCGAAGGAGTTCGCGACCCTGGACCTCGACGCGCTCAAGCGCGACCTGATCGAGCTGATGAGCACCTCACAGGACTGGTGGCCGTCCGACTACGGCCACTACGGGCCGCTGTTCGTCCGCATGAGCTGGCACGCCGCCGGCACCTACCGCACCGCTGACGGCCGCGGTGGCGGCGGCCAGGGCGCCCAGCGCTTCGCGCCGCTGAACAGCTGGCCCGACAACGCGAGCCTCGACAAGGCACGCCGGCTGCTGTGGCCGATCAAGCGGAAGTACGGCCGCAAGATCTCCTGGGCCGATCTGCTCGTCTACACCGGCGATGTGGCGATGGAGTCGATGGGCTTTCGGACGTTCGGCTTCGGCTTCGGTCGCGCGGACATCTGGGAGGCCGAGGAGATCTTCTGGGGCAGCGAGGACACGTGGCTGGGAGATCAGCGCTACAGCGGCGAACGCCAGCTCGCCAAACCCCTTGGAGCGGTGCAGATGGGCCTCATCTACGTCAACCCAGAGGGTCCAAACGGCGACCCCGACCCGCTGGCGGCCGCCAAGGACATCCGCGAGACGTTCGCGCGCATGGCGATGAACGACGAGGAGACGGTCGCGCTGATCGTCGGCGGCCACACGTTCGGCAAGACCCACGGCGCGGTCGATCCGTCGAACATCGGCCCAGAGCCCGAGGCCGCGCCGCTCGAGGAGCAGGGGCTCGGCTGGAAGAACAGCGTCGCGAGCGGCACCGGAGCGCACGCGCTCACCAGCGGGCTGGAGGGTGCTTGGACGAGCGCGCCCGCGAGGTGGGACAACGGCTTCCTGGAGAACCTCTACTCCTACGACTGGGAGCTGACGGAGAGCCCAGCGGGAGCCAAGCAGTGGACGCCCAAGAACCCCGAGGCGCGGGACACGGTGCCCGACGCCCACGATCCGTCCAAGCGGCACGCGCCGATGATGCTGACCACCGATCTGGCGTTGAAGCTCGACCCGGACTACGCGGCGATCTCGAAGCGCTTCCACGAGCACCCCGACCAGCTCGCCGAGGCCTTTGCGAAGGCCTGGTACAAGCTGCTGCACCGCGACATGGGCCCGATCGCGCGTTACCTGGGGCCATGGGTTCCCGAGCCGCAGCTGTGGCAGGACCCCGTCCCGCCGGTCGATCACGAGCTGATCGACGAGGCTGACGTCGCCGCGCTGAAGGATCGGGTCCTGGGGTCGGGGCTGTCGCTCTCGCGGCTGGTCTCCACCGCGTGGGCGGCCGCCGCGTCGTTCCGCGGGACCGACATGCGCGGCGGGGCCAACGGCGCGCGACTGCGCTTCGCGCCGCAGAAGGATTGGGCCGCCAACGAACCGGCCGAGCTGGCGGGCGCGCTCGAGACGCTCGCGCAGATCCAGCGTGACTTCAACGACGCGCAAGCGCAGGGCAAGCGGATCTCGCTGGCCGACCTGATCGTCCTCGGTGGATGCGCGGCCGTCGAGCAGGCCGCGAACAGCGCTGGGCACGAGGTCTCCGTTCCCTTCACGCCGGGACGCACCGACGCTCTGCGGGAGCAGACCGACGCCGAGTCGTTCGCCGTGCTCGAGCCGACGGTGGATGGCTTTCGCAACTACTCCCGGCCGGGCGAGTCGATGCCGCTCGAGCACGGACTCCTCGAGCGTGCCTACATGTTGACGCTGACGGCGCCCGAGATGACCGTGCTGATCGGCGGGATGCGCGCCCTGAACGCCAACTTCCAGCAGTCGGCGCACGGCGTCCTCACCGATCGACCGGGGACGCTCAGCAACGACTTCTTCGTCAACCTGCTCGACATGAGCACCGCGTGGAAGGCTTCGGAGTCCGCTGAGGGCATCTATCAGGGGCTCGACCGTGAGACGGGCCAGCTCAAGTGGACAGCCACCGCCGTCGACCTCGTGTTCGGCTCGCACTCGGAGCTGCGGGCGCTGTCGGAGGTCTACGCGTCGGACGACGCGGGCGAGAAGTTCGTCGGTGACTTCGTCGCCGCCTGGGACAAGGTCATGAGCCTCGACCGGTTCGATCGATCCTGACCGAGCGTTCCGACAGCGGCGTCTATCTCGCCCGCCACGGCGAGACCGCCTACAACCACGAGGGCCGCTTTCAGGGCCAACAGCAGGTGCCGCTCAACGAGACCGGTCGCGCCCAGGCAGTGGAGCTCGCCGAGCGCGCCGTCGCCTACGGCTTCGCCGCACTGTGGTGCAGCCCGCTGCTGCGCGCGCGCGAAACGGCCGACGCCGTAGCCACCCGCATCGGTGTGCGGCCCATCGAGGACGCTCGTCTGATGGAGACCGACGCCGGCGAGTGGACCGACCGTTCGTTCGCCGAGGTGCGCGCCGAAGCAGCACAGCGGTTCGACGCCTTCGTCGCGGCCGATCCCAACTTCGCCTTTCCCGGCGGCGAGTCCTTCGCCGAGCAGGAGATCCGCGTCAACGCGGCGCTGGAGCGCGTCAAGGCCGGGTCGCTGCCGGCGCTGGTCGTCTGCCACGGGATGGTCATCAGGGCGGCGTTGTACACCCGCGCCGAGGACGGCCGGCTGCCGTTTCAGCGGGTTGCCAACGCGGCGATCGTGCCCCTGGACGCAGCCCGGGCCGAGCGCGATGCGACCGGCGACGACGACGCGCCGCTTGCGAGCTGACGCCTGCGATCGTCATTCGATGCGGGCGACGCCATTGACGTCCTCGCCAGCGACCAGGAAGAAGGCGCCGTGCGTGCCCTGTTGGCGCGCCTCGCGATAAGGACGGTACTCGCTGCTTTCGTAGAACATCTCGGCGGCGTCGCGCGAGGGCCACTCGATGATCAAGAACAGCAGCGGCGTGGGGCGCTCGCCCTCGACCTGGTCGATCGTCGTGGTGCGCGCCAGAAAGCGTCCGCCCCGGCGCTCGACCATCGGCGTG
>JASLHP010000362.1 GCA_030149625.1 Solirubrobacteraceae bacterium | reverse complement strand
GGACGCTCGTCGGCCCGGCGGCGCGGCCGGTGACCCGCGCGTCGGCGGCGCGGCCGGTGACCCGCGCGTCGGCGGCGCGGCCGGTGACGCGCGCGTAGTGACCGGTGGCGAGCGTCTCTGACCCGAGGCTCGCCGCGAGCTCGATCATCGCGTCGAGGCGCACGCTGCCATTGCAGCGAACGCACGGGTTCGGCGTGAGCCCCGCCGCGTGATCGGCGAGCCAGCCATCGACGACGCCGGCGCGAAACTCGGCGCGCAGGTCGATCGAAAGGTGCGCCATCCCGAGCTCGTGCGCGAGCTCGCGCGCGCCGCGCACGGCCTGCGCCGAGCAGCAGCTGAGATCGCCATCGTTCTGCGGGTCCGACCACAGCTCGAGCGTCACGCCGACGACCTCGCCGCCGGCCTCGCTCAGCAGCAGCGCGGCGACGGCGCTGTCAACGCCGCCGCTCATCGCGACGAGCGTGCGCCCAGCGGTCATGCTCAGCTGCGCGCGTGCACGCGCGGCGCCGCCGAGCGCTCGGTGCAGCGCATCGGCCGCGAGCTCGGCCGCGTGGCGCTTGGCGACGCTCAGTCCGCCCAGCTCCCGCGCGATCTCGCCTGCGCCGATGCGCGCTGCCGCAAGCAGCGGCGCTCCACGGACGAGCCCGACGACGGCGCTCCCGGCGGCGAGCGTCGCGCCGCAGCCGCTCGCGTCGAAGCCCGCGTCGCCGATGCGCCCGTCGGGGCTGAGCTCCTCGAGTGCGAGCGAAATTCGAATCAAGTCGCCGCATGCCGCGCCGCCGGCCGCGCCGGTGAACGCGTCCTTCGGCGAATGACCGCGCCCGAGCGGGCGTTCGAGGTGGTTGCTCAGCTGCTCGGCTGCTGCGGACACCCGAGCGAGTGTAAGGCCAGGAGCTGCGCGCGTCGGCTAGGAGCTGCGTGCTTCGTCGATCGCCTGTTCGATCGAGAGCGCGTCCTGCAGGCCGGTCAGCACCGTCGTCTGTCCGCGCTTGTTGACGATGAACAACGTCGGCGTCGAGTAGACCTGCACGCCACGCGTGATCGATCCGTATGAGGTGACCTGGCTCGCGGGCGAGAAGAACGCGGCGAAGGGCTTTCCCAATTCGAGGCCGGAGGCCGCGAGCTGTCGGCGCAGCGTCGGCGTGCGAGCGAGCGGCTTGATCAGATGATGCACCGCCTCGAGCAGCCGCAGTTCGTAGTCGACGATCGCGTCGTCGGTGCCCTTTGCGTTCCAGAAGAGGATCACGGCGATCTTGCCTTCGTGCAGCGCACGTTCGACCAAGACCTGTCGCGCGGGCGTACGACCGGCGCCGCTGCGCGACTTGATCGGCGGCTGCTTGACGGTTGTCGAGGCCGTCGCTGACGACGGAGGGGCAGTGTGCGAAGGCGTGCTCGTCGTGGCGTGTGGCGTGGGGGCGGACGTCGTCGAGCCGGCGTGAGTCGCGGAAGACGCCGCACTCGAAGGGCTCGCGCCAATCGCCTTGACGACCCCGTGGGCCCTGGCGATGTCGCGCGTAAGGCCTTCGAGACCCGGGACCGGACCGTGATAGATGTGCCCGCTCTTGGCTGCCGCCTTGGCCCGTGCGACGACGCTCGCGTTGGCGCTGCTCGCGGACCCGGCGGCGCTCGTGGCGGCAGGAGCGGTCGCTGTCGGCGTCGAGCCGCTGCCGCTCGTCGAGCGCCGTTGCACGACGAAGAACGACACGCCGGCAAGCAGGCAGATGCCCACGAGCGCGATCTGAAAAGGACGTGATAGCTGCGGCATCCCCCCCAGCTTCGGCAACTTCGCCGCAGAAGTTGAACGGCGCATGTCGCCTTGGACGGTCAAACGCCGCCGGAGATCACCTTGAGGGCGGGTCCAGACGTGCCGATATCCCCGCCATGAACGCTCGACGATCGTGCATCGCGACGCTCTCGATCGCGGCGACATGTGCGATGCTGAGCGCATGCGGCGGCGGCCAAGCACGCTCGGCGAGCGGCGCGGCAAACGTTCCTAACGATGTCGCTCGTAACGCTGCCAGCACCCCCGGCGCACGCACCGACTCGACGCCAGTGCCCTCGCGCGAGTCGACGCCAGCGCCTTCGCGCGCGCAGGCGCTCGCGTTCGCGCATGCGGTCAACCTGAGCGTCGGCGACATTCCCGAAGCCTCAATCGAACAGAAGCGAACGTCGGCCGATGCCAAGGAAAAGCGGGAAACCAACGCCTGCGCAGCATCCGTGGACTTCGGCCATCCGCGCGAGCTCGCGGAAGTCTCCTCGCCGAAGCTGAGACGCGGTCGAGAACTCGAAATCGAACGGATCACCTCCTCGGTTTCGGTTCTGAGCAGCGAACGGGCTGTCTCACGGCAGTTCGCGCTGCTCGCATCGCCGCGCCTGCGCGAGTGCGCGGCGCGGGTGCTGACCCGCAACCTCGACGACAAACAAATCGATAACGCGCGTTGGGGCCGCGTGACGGTCTCGAGGCTCCCTGTGCACGCGCCCGCGACCGACGCGACTGTCGGTATCCGAATCGTTGCCGATCTCGAGCTTCCGTTCAGCGAAGTCACGGTGCCGATTTACATGGACGCGATGGGCTTCGCGATCGGGCGAGCCGAGGTCGCGCTTACCGCGTTGAGCGTCACCCAGCCCGTGCCCGCGACGACCGAGCAGGAACTGCTCGCGCTGCTCCTGGCGCGCGCGCGGGCGCATCCGCTGTGAGTCTCGCGGCCCTCGCCGGTCGCCGGCGCCAGCCGCACCGGCGCAGCTAGACCCTATGGCGGTTAGCCCGT
>JASLHP010000360.1 GCA_030149625.1 Solirubrobacteraceae bacterium | reverse complement strand
ACGTCGTGCGGGTTGCGCGCTAGCGAGCGACGTCGTGCGGGTTGCGCGCTAGCGAGCGACGTCGTGCGGGTTGCGCGCTAGCGAGCGACGTCGTGCGGGTTGCGCGCCAGCGAGCGAAGTCACGCCGGTCGGGCGCTAGCGAGCGACGTCGTGCGGGTTGCGCGTCAGCCGGCGGCCGTGAACACGTCTGGACCGAAGGTGCTCGGAACCGTCGCGGCGTAGGCGAGGCGCGGCAGTCCGAGCAGCGACTCGAAGCTCGCCAGCGAGGAGTAGTGGTTGTAAGCGGTGGTGCTGATCGTGCCCGGCTTGATGAACGGCGAGATCAGCACGGCGCCGATGCGCCCGCCGCCGGGGCCGGTGATGCCCGGCGGCGGCGAGCCCGGACCGGCCGTCTCTTCACAGCAGGAGGAGGCATCGGACCGCGGGCCGTCGGACTCGTCGAACGTGATCTCCAGCAGGCCGCCCTTCTGGAACGCGGGCGAGCTCGTGATCTTCGGCACCCAGGTTTCCAGGAAGCGGTCGATGTCGGCCAGCGCGGAAGCGCCGCTCGGCTCGTTCTTGCACGGGTAGTCGTGGCCGTCTTCGCACAGGTTGGGCGTGATGAACGAGAAAGCAGGGGTTCTGCCGGCCGAGCGCAGGTCGGCGACCAGTCCCGTCTCGCCCTTGAGCGCGGCCGGCGGCATCGCTCCGCTGGGCGACCCCAGCGCGACCACATGTTCGTCGCAGTAGGTCTGGTCGTCGATCACCGAGTGGAAGTAGACGAAGGGGTCGTGCCGGGCGGCGTAGCCGTCGCCTTCGACCGCGCTCTGGGTCCCGTCTCTGCCGCCCAGCGCCGGATGACCGCAAGCGGCGGTCTCGCGGTTGGGGTCGTTGCCCATGTCCTGCTCGTACGCCTTCCAGCGCTTGCCCGCGGCCGTCAGCTGCGTGCCGATGTTCTCGATCGAAGCCGGGTACACGCAGCCGAGGCCCTTCTGCACGCCGTCGGCTTCCGTTTCGGAGCTGGTGAAGTTCGTGAACAGCTGACAGTCGGCCTGGTTCTCGACGTTCGGCGGCTGCCCCGAGACGATCGCGACGTAGTTGTCGTTGCTCTCGTGTCCGGTCGCGTAGTAGTTCTCGAGCAGCGCGCCCTCGCTGGGCAGCGTCTGCGCGAGGTAGGGATCGGCGGCCGGTTCTCCGAAGGTGCTCGCGAAGTCCTCGTTCTCGAGCATGATCACGAACACGTGTCGCACCTTCGGCGGCGCGTAGGGCTTCGTGTGCGCGCTCGTGGCGTCGGCGACCGCCGAGGCGGGCGCGTCGCGCGGCGCGCTCGTGGCGAGGCCAACCGCGACGACGACGCCGGTCGCGAGCGCGGCAGTTGCCAGCGGGTAGCGCATCAGCTCGCGCCCAGCACCGGCTTTGCCGGCGCCGGTGGTTCGGCGAGCGCGGGCGGCTCGAGCAGCGCGGGCTGGGAGAGGTCGAGGAAGTCCTCGACGGTGCGGGCGTTGGCGTCGCGGTAGGTGAGCGCCGGCAGGTTCCACTTGGCCTCGATCGTGGCCAGCACAGATGTGTGGTCGTGAACGACGTTCGTGACGGCGTTCGGCTTGGAGTAGGGGGAGGCGACGATCGCGGGCACGCGCGGGCCGTACATGTCATAGCCGCCGGGCGCGTCGCCGGCTTCGAGCCGCGGCGCTATTTCGTCGGGCGGGATCGCCGCGGGGGGAGGCACGTGGTCGTAGTAGCCGCCGTGCTCGTCGTAGGTGTAGATCAGGAGCGTCCGCGGCCACGCCGGCGAGCCCAGCACGGCGCTGACGACCTTGTGGGTCCAGTACTCGCCGTAGTCCATGTCCTGCGGGTCCTCCTCGTCGCCGCCGATCGTTTCGAGCTTGGCGCCGAGTGCTTCCAGGCCGGGCACTTTGCCGATCGGTCCGCCGATGTCCGACAGCAGCCCGAACTCGGGGTCGACGAAACTGACCGACGGCAGCGTGCCGGCGGCGCAATCGGCGTAGAACTTCGCGATCGGCGAGATGTTCGCGGCGTATTTCCCGATCACGGACGGGATGATCGCGGTCTGCGGCAGGTCGGTGAAGTAGTTGCGCCAGCTGACGCCGTAAGCGTGCATGCGGTCGAAGATCGTTCCGTTGGGCGGCGGCGGGTCTTTGAGACTTTCGAAGTCGGTCGCGATGTCGCCGTACGCGGTGCCGGCCATCAGGAAGCGGCGGTTGGGGTAGGTCTGGCACGGGGCCGAGCAGAACCACCGGTTGGCCAGCGTGAAGCCCGTCGCGAACGAGTACGCGAACGGCAGCACTTCGCCGGTCCAGTAGCCCATCGGCTGCTCGGAGTCGACCGAGCGCACGAAGCCGTCCATGCTGCCGCCGTCGATCTGCTCGTGGGTCGCGTTCCACGTCTGCGTCACGGACGGGCTTTGTGCGGTGGTGGGGATCTCGAACGAGCGCACCGGCCCTTGGGGCCCCGGGTTGCTGTTCTGCGCGACGCCGTGCTTGAAGCGCAGGCCGTGCGCCTTCGGCTGCCCCGAGTGCGCGAGCGCGCCGAGCAGGTTGTCGAACGAGTGGTTCTCCATCATCACGACGACGATGTGGTCGAACGGCAAAGCTTCGTTGACCGTGCCGGCCGGCACGCGCGGATCGGGCAGACTGTCGGGCACGCGAATCGCCTTGGCCGACGCCGCCGCGGCGCGCAGCACGCCGCCGGCGGAGGACATGCCTGCGATCGCGGCCCCGAGCGAGCCGCTGTAGCGCAGCAGCGAGCGCCTCGTGAGCTCGGCTTCGTGGAGCTTGCGCAACGGATCGGTCATCTACGCATCAGGCTTCCCGCCGGCGCGTCCGTACGGGTGAAGATCTCGTGATCGGCAGTCGCCGGCGCGCCGGCGCTCGGATCGGGTTCACGGCGTCGCCGGCTCGCGCCGCTAGCCTGTCGGGCCGTGCTCACAACCAGAGATGACATCCGCAACGTCGCGATCGTCGCACACGTCGACCACGGCAAGACCACGCTCGTCGACGCGATGCTGTGGCAGTCGGGCGTGTTTCGCGTCGGCCAGGACGTCGCCACGCGCGTGCTCGACTCGATGGACCTCGAGCGCGAGAAGGGCATCACGATCCTCGCCAAGAACACCTCGCTGCGCTACAGGGACGTCAAGCTCAACATCATCGACACGCCCGGGCACGCGGACTTCGGAGGCGAGGTGGAGCGCGGCCTGACGATGGTCGACGGCGTGCTGCTGCTCGTCGACGCCTCCGAGGGGCCGCTGCCGCAGACGCGTTTCGTGCTGCGCAAGGCGCTCGAGGCCAAGCTGCCGGTGATCCTCGTCGTCAACAAGGTCGATCGCCCGGACGCGCGCGTGGCCGAGGTCATCGACGAGGTCTACGAGCTGTTCCTCGACCTCGACGCCGATGAGCACCAGATCGAGTTCCCGATCGTCTACTGCAATGCGAAGGCTGGCGTGGCGTCCCTGCACTACGACGCCGGCAAGCCGATCCAGGAGGAGAACCTCGCGCCGCTGCTGGATCTGCTGCTCGAGCACATACCGGCGCCGACCTACGACCCCGAGCACCCGCTGCAGGCGCTCGTCACGAACCTGGACGCCTCGCCGTACGTCGGCCGGCTGGCGATCTGCCGTGTGCGCCACGGTCAGATCCGCAAGGGCCAGCAGATCGCGTGGTGCCGCGCCGACGGTGCGATCCAGCGCGCGACCGTGGCGGAGCTGTACGTGACCGACGCGCTCGAGCGCGTCGACGCGCTCGAGGCCGGCCCCGGCGAGATCATCGCGGTGGCGGGCATCGCCGAGGTCACGATCGGCGAGACGCTCGCAGATCTCGGCGACCCCCGTCCGCTGCCCGTGATCACCGTGGACGAGCCCGCGATGTCGATCACGCTCGGCGTCAACACCTCGCCGCTGGCGGGCAAAGACGGAGACAAGATCACCGCCCGCCAGATCCGTGCGCGCCTCGACCAGGAGCTCGTCGGAAACGTGTCGCTGCGCGTCGAGGACACCGATCGTCCAGACACCTACGAGGTGCAGGGGCGCGGCGAGCTGCAGCTCGCGGTGCTCGTCGAGATGATGCGCCGGGAGGGCTTCGAGCTGACAGTCGGCCAGCCGCACGTGGTCGAGCGGGAGATCGACGGCAAGCGCAACGAGCCGGTGGAGCGACTGTCGGTGGACGTTCCCGACGAGCACGTCGGCACGGTGACGCAGCTGCTGGCGGCGCGCAAGGGCCGCATGGAGCACATGATCAACCATGGCACCGGCTGGGTGCGGATGGACTACCTGGTGCCGGCGCGCGGGCTGATCGGCTTTCGCACGGAGTTCCTCACCGAGACACGCGGCACGGGGATCATGCATCACGTGTTCGATCGCTGGGAGCCGTGGGCGGGAGAGATCCTCACACGCAACAGCGGCGTGCTCGTGGCCGACCGCCGCGGTGAGACGGTGACGTTCTCGCTGTTCGCGCTGCAAGAGCGCGGCACGCTGTTCGTCGGCCCCGGCGAGGAGGTCTACGAGGGCATGATCATCGGCGAGAACGCGCGCTCGGAGGACCTCGACGTCAACCCCGTGAAAGAGAAGCACCTGACGAACATGCGCTCCTCGACCGCGGACGTGCTCGTGCGCCTGGACGCGCATCGAAAGCTGACGCTCGACGAGGCGCTCGAGTTCGTGCGCGAGGACGAGGCGGTCGAGGCGACGCCGGTGGCGGTGCGGATGCGCAAGGTGAACCTCTCGAAGCTGCAGCGCCAGAAGGCGATCAAAATGGCGCGCAAATAGGCTTCGCGCGCCGCGCTCGAGGGTAGGGTTCGCGCGTGACCTCCGCCGACATCGAGCTGCGCGGCCTCGTCAAGACCTTTCGCGGGGCCGACGGTCCGATCAGGGCCGTGCGCGGCGTCGAGATCACGATCGCCGCCGGCGAGACAGTCGCGCTGCTGGGCCCCAACGGCGCCGGCAAGTCGACCACCATCGACATGCTGCTCGGGCTGTTGCGGCCTGACGAGGGCAGCGTCTCGGTGTTCGGCAGGCCTCCGTCGGAGGCCGTCGCCCACGGCGCCGTCGGCGGCATGCTGCAGACCGGCGATCTGATTCGCGACCTGACGGTGCGCGAGCTCGTCGCGATGATGGCCTCGCTGTATCCCGCGCCGCTCGACGTCGAGGAGGCGCTCGAGCTCGCCGGAATCAAGGAGATCTCGGCGCAGCGCACGAACAAGCTCTCCGGCGGGCAGACCCAGCGCGTGCGGCTCGCGGTCGCGCTCGTGAGCGACCCGCAGCTGCTCGTGCTCGACGAGCCGACTGTCGCCCTCGATGTCGAGGGGCGCCGCGCCTTCTGGGCGACGATGCGCGCGTCCGCCGCGCGCGGCAAGACGATCGTGTTCGCGACGCACTACCTGGAGGAGGCTGACGCGTACGCCGACCGGGCGGTGCTGATCGCGCACGGGGCGATCGTCGCCGACGGGCCCACGACGGAGATCAAGGCGATGGTCGGCACGCGCACGATCCGCGCGACGCTGCCCGGCGTCCCCCTCGACGCGCTCGAGGCGCTCGCGGGCGTGGCGAGCGCCGAGCGCCGGGGCGATGCGATGTCGCTGCGCTGCACCGACTCCGACGCGGCGATCAGGGCGCTGCTCGCGGCACACCCGCACGCGCGCGACATCGAGATCGCCGCCGCCGGGCTCGAGCAGGCGTTCCTGGCTCTGACCGGGGACGGCGGTGGCACGTCCGGCGAGGCCGCGGCCGGCGCGGGCGAAGGCGCGCTCGGTACGGCTGCTCGCGCGGGTCAGGGCGTCTGATGCCGCTTCTGTACGTGCGCTATGAGCTGTTGCGGACGCTGCGCAACCGGCGCTTCTTCCTGCTCTCGCTCGGGTTTCCGCTGGTGCTGTACTTCGTGATCGTCAGCCCCAACCGCCATGTGCACGACTTCGACGCGAGCGGTATCTCCTTCCCGCTGTACTACATGGTCGGTCTCGCGTCGTTCGGGACGATGAGCGCGATGCTCTCGTGCGGCGCGCGCATCGCGGCCGAGCGCGCCGTCGGCTGGAATCGTCAACTGCGCATCACGCCGCTTTCGCCGCGCGCATACTTTCGCGTGAAGGTCCTGACGGGCTACATGATGGCGCTGATCAGCCTGCTCGCCCTGTATGCCGCGGGCATTTCGATGGGCGTCAGCTTGACCGCGGACGAGTGGCTGAAGATGACGGGGCTGATGCTCGTCGGGCTGGTGCCGTTCGCTGCTCTCGGGGTGCTGCTCGGGCATCTGCTGACCCCCGACTCGATCGGTCCCGCGATGGGCGGCGGCATCTCGCTGCTCGCGCTGCTCGGCGGCACGTGGTTTCCGATCACCGGCCACGGCTTTCTGCCCGACCTCGCGCAACTGATTCCGTCTTACTGGCTCTCGCAGGCCAGCCACATCGCCTTTGGCGGGCACGCCTGGCCGGCCAAGGCGTGGCTCGTGATGGCCGCGTGGACGATCGTGTTGGGGGCTTTCGCGGCGCGCGCGTACCAGCGCGACACCGGCCGCGTGTGACACGCTTCGACGGCGCACGCCCCGTTTGGCGACGCTAGGGTACCCGCGATGACTGTCTCGACAAGACTGCGCTTCGCTTCCCGGATCGTGGCATCGCTGGCCGTGCTGGCCTGCGCGGCGCTGGTCGCGGCGCCGGCGGTCCTCGCCGCCCCGATCGTCTACCAACACGAGAG
>JASLHP010000354.1 GCA_030149625.1 Solirubrobacteraceae bacterium | reverse complement strand
CGGCCGATCACTCCTACAGCGACGAGGACCTGCGCGCGCTCGAAGCGATCTGCGAGTCGATCGAGGTCGTCGAGCGCCAAGCGTCGGTGACGACCAGCGAGCGCATCAGGCAGATGTACATGAACCTCGGCGAGCGGCTCGGGCCGAAGCTGGCCGACGTGCTCCCGGGCCTGATCGACAGCATCCTCAAGCGAGGATGACGGGCCGGCATGAGCGAGGTCGTCGTCGCCTACGTCCCGGTGCTGCACGAGGGGTACGCGCGCTTCCTGGAAGCGCACGGACGCGGCCGGCCGCTGCTGCTGATCGGCCCTGAGCTCTACGCCGACTACCGGCCGCTGGCAAAGGACATCCGCCGCCTCGACGCTGGGCTCGTGGCGAGGGCGATCGCGGCCTGGGACATCTGCTCGGAGGTGGACGTGCTCGACGAGCAGGGCGCGATGCTGCTCGCGCGGGAGAGCCCACGGATCACGCTGCCCGACGAGGACGTCAGCCATCAGGTGGTCGAGCGCTACTTCGCCCGCTGCGAGGTTCGCTACGACAGCGTGTTCCTGAGATGGGACAAGTCGCGCAGCGTGCGAATGCTGGCGCTCGGCGGGGGCGGCGACGCCGGCGCGAACGTCGCGGCAGCCGGGGCGGGCGGGAATCCGGCTGTCCCGGCGGCGATCGACGAGGCGCTCGCCGAGCTCGTCGCGGCAGCGCAGACCCAGGCCGACACGAGCGTCGACTGGTGGCGGCGGGTGGGAGCGGCGATGCGCTTCGCCGACGGCACGGTCGCCGCGGCCGTCAACGAGCACAATCCGCACCGCCTGAGCGCATACGCGGCCGGCGATCCGCGCGCCAACTTCTACAAAGGCGTCGGCCTCGAGCTCTCGACGGCCACGCACGCGGAGGCACGACTGATCGCACAGGCGGCACGCGACGGCCGGGCTACGAAGGACGCGGTCATGTATGTCACCGACTTCCCGTGCCCGCCATGCGCGAAGCTGATCGCGGGCGCGGGCGTCGCGAAGCTGTACTTCCGCGACGGCTACACGGTGCTCGACGGTCGCGACGTGCTCGAGGCCGCGGGCGTCACGATCGTGCGGGTGGATTGAGATGGCGTCGCGGGCACGCGCGGACGCGGCGAGCAGCGCGAGCGCCGGCGCGAGCCCACGCGGCGGATCGACGCAGCGACTGGTGCGGGCCACGCTCGCAAGAGTCGGCGGCTACTGGCGACCGCTGGCGGCCGTCGCGCGCCTGCTGGAGGAGCTCGGCGAGCTCGCGGAGATACTCCAGAGCTCAGCCCAGGAGCCCGAGGAGCTGGCGGCCGAGCTCGCCGACCTGTGGATCATCACGACCGCGGTCGCCGACCAGTTCCTCGGGGAGGTGCGCGAGCCGGGGTCGCATCCCACCGGCGAACACGGCAACCCGGATCGCGGGGAGCTGGCGGCGCGTCGCGCGGGCGACCAGCTCGCGCCGCTCGTCGTGGCCGCAGCCCAGATCGCGCGAATCGTCAACTACTACGACGGACCGAAGACGCCGCGCTCACTCGACGGGTGGCCTTCGCTGAACGACGCGGTGGCGACGTTCCAGCTCGCGCTCGCCGCTTTCGCACGCGCGACAGCGATCGAGCTGAGCGCGGCCGTCGCGGACAAGCTCCGCTTCATCTCCTCGCGTGACGCGAACCGCTTCGCCCCGGCCGAGCACGACCCGAGCACCGCCCCGTGCCTGGAGCTGTTTCGCCGGATCGAGACGACGCCGTGGGGCGAGGACATCGGTCGCGCACGTCTATGGGGCGCCCCCGCGTGGGCCGCGCGATCGCCCACCGCAAACGCGGTCGCGCTCATCCCGACGTTGCGCGCGTTCGCGCGAGCGGCGTCGCGCGAGCGGCTCGAGGGCTACGTGATCGCCGGCCCCGAGCTCGAGTCGGTCGAGCTGGCGGAAGCTTGGTCGCGAGCCGTACTGCGCGAGCTGGCCGGCGAGGAACGGCTCCTCGCCGGGGAACCGCTCGTGTTCGGCGATCAGCCGTTGTCGGCGAGCCTGTTCCCCGCGCCGCATCCGCACATCCTGCTCCGGCCCGGCGTCGTCGAAGACGCCGGCGAGCATCGCTAGAGTCGGCGAGGTGGCGACACAGGAGTCCGTCGACTGGCGGGCGTGGCACTCGGCCTACGAGAACCCAGACTCCGAGCTGGGACGCCGCCTCGCGCTGGTACAGGCGCAACTGCGCGCCGCGCTGGACCGCGCTCCCGCAGGCCCGATCCGGCTGATCAGCATGTGCGCCGGCCAAGGGCACGACGCGATCGGCGTGCTGGTCGACCACCCGCGACGCGGGGACGTGACCGCGCGGCTGGTGGAGCTCGACGCCGAGAACGTACGGCTCGCCAACGCGGCGGCACAGGTGGCGGGGCTGGACCGCGTCGAGGCGCTCGCCGCCGACGCATCCTCGACCGACTCCTACGCCGGCGCGGTTCCCGCCGACATCGTGCTCGTGTGCGGCGTGTTCGGCAACCTCTCCGCGGCGGACGTCGCCCACACGATCGACCAGCTCGCGCAGCTGTGCGCGCCTGGCGCGACCGCGATCTGGACTCGGCATCGCCGCCCACCGGATCTCGTGCCGCAGATCCGCGAGGCGTTCGCGCGCGCCGGCTTCGAGGAGGTCGCGTTTGGAGAGGCGCCACCGTTCGGGGTCGGCACGAACCGCCTCGAGGTCGCGCCGCGGGCACTTCAGCGAGGCGTGAAAATGTTCGACTTCATCGGCTACCAGGCGCTGTGGCCGCAGCTCAGCGAGCGTAAACGCGCCGAACTCGGCGCGCTGTTTCGCCTCCAGAGCACGCCAGCCGAGCTGATCGAAGCCGTACGCGCGATCCCCCACGGGCTGCCCGGCGACGGCAGCGTGGAAAGCATGCTGCTCGAGGCGCGCGGGACGAGCGCGAGCAAGCACCTGCTGCTCGCGCAGGTGCTCGCCAAGCGCCACCCCACGACGCAGCCGGCGCTCGTGCACCGCGTCTACCGGCTCGATCGCGATCGCGCGCGGACGCTGTTCGGCGCGGAGATCGCCGAAACGGTGCCCAGCGAGGGGCTGCTCGACGTGCACCGCTACCTGACGATCGTGGTCGACGGGCGCCGCGTCAGCGTCGACGCGACCGTGCCAGGAGCGGCATGGGACGGGCGCACGGCGGTCGAGCCGGTGTGCGGTCCGGGACAGGATTTCGCCGCCGGAGCCGATCCGGACGCAGAGATGACGGCACTCGAACGCGCCCACTGCGACGCGCAGGCACGAGCAGGCCTGATCGCCTCGCTGCGCGCGGCAAACAGGCCGCCCGGCTGAGCCACCTCGATCGAGGTCGAGCGCGGCCCCGATCGCCTCGTCACATGCGCCGCGTAGGATTGCCGTCAGATGGAGGGTTACAGCGCAATCGGCGCACGCCCCGGGAGACTCGCCGGGCGGCGCATCCTGATCGTCGGCGCGGGACAGCAGGACCACGGCGTCGAGGACCCGCCGATCGGCAACGGCCGCGCGATGGCGGTGCTGTTCGCGAGCGAGGGCGCGGCGTTGACGCTCGCGGACCTCGACGCCGCGAGCCTCGAGGCGACCGAAGCGCTCGTGCGCGAGCAGGGCGGCGAATGCGCGGGCGTGCTTGCGGATGCCGCCGAGGAGGCCGGCATCGAGGCGATGTTCGAACGCGCGCGCGGCGCCTTCGGCGGCGTCGATGGGCTCGTGATGAACGTCGGCATCGGCGCCGGGCTCGGCTTCGCGGGCACCACCGTCGAGGACTGGGATCGAGTGATGGCGGTCAACCTGCGCTCGCACTTCCTCGGCTGCAAGCACGCGCTCGCGCGCTTCGCCGATGGCGGCGCGGTCGTGTTGATCGGCTCGCTCGCCGGCCGCGAGTCGATGCCGATCCCCGCCTTCGCGGCCTCGAAGGCGGCGCTCGAGGCCGTGTGTCGCAACGCCGCCGTCGAGGGTGCGCCGCACGTGCGCGTGAACGTGCTCGCGCCCGGCCTGATCGACACCTCGCTGGGAAGGCGTGCCTCGCAGGTGAACCCCGGGCGTGCCGACGTTCGCATCCCAGCCGGCCGCCAGGGCAGCGCTTGGGAGGTCGCGCGCTGCGCGCTGTTCCTGATCGGCGAGGACTCCTCCTACGTCACGGGACACACGCTGGTCGCCGACGGCGGCCTGAGCGTCGCCGCGCGCGGCTGAGGCACGGTTTCATGCGGGCCGGCGCGCCGTGACCGCCCACACGGTGCGGTATCGCGAGCGGGTCCGCGGGGAAACGCTCGCGCAGCACCGCTGTCAGCTCGTGGGAGAACGCGAGCACGTCGGCTGCTCGCCAGCCTGCCTGCGCCCGTCAGGGCGTCCTCCGTCAGGAGGGACAACCGGATGGGGAGCGTCCGGCTCCTCCGCGGGCGCGTCCTCTTGCACGCCGCGCTCGAGGCCGAGCAGCGCGACGACGGCCGCGGCCGCCATGATCGCCGCCATCACATACAGCACCGTCTGCGTGGCGTACGCGAAGTCGAGCCGCACGAAGTGCGGGATCGACGCGACGCTGCCGCCGCCGGACTGCCGTTGGGAGAGGTGCGATGCCTCCGCGTGCGCGCGCGCACTCGGGATGCCCATGTGGATCAGCGACGTGGTGATGCGCGAGCGCATCTGCGCGACGAGGATCGTGCCAAGAATCGCGAAGCCGAGGCTCGCGGCGTAGTTGCGGACCGTCTGCGTGATGCCGGTAGCCTCGCCGTATGAGAGCCTGGAGGCGCGGTTGACGGCGTCGGTGTTGGCCGGACCGAGCATCATCCCCATGCCGGCGCCCGCGAGGACGATGTAGACCTGCTGCGTTCCGAAGTCCAGGCCCGTGACCTTGCCCGCCCACAGCTCGAAGCCGACCGCCGCGAGCACGCAGCCGAGCACGACCGGGCGCTTGGCGCC
The DNA here is from genome assembly GCA_030149625.1 of Solirubrobacteraceae bacterium. Next base: position 4,585 of record JASLHP010000354.1, on the reverse strand, counting down.
GACGCGGTCGAGCATGCGACCGCCGATCTGCGCGGCGATCACGAAGCCGATGAAGAAGTACAGGAGGTACAGACCCGACTGCGAGGGCGTCTTGCCGAGCGCGATCTGCGCGTACTCGCTCGCGAAGAAGAACACGGGAATGAACACGAGCATCGAGACGGCGAGCACGAGGTTCTCGACGAGGAACGCGCGGATGCGGAAGATGCTCACCTGCATCAGCGGCGAGGCGGTGCGCGTCTCGACACGCGCGAACACCACGAGGATCGCGGCGCCGACCGCGACGCACGCGCCCGTCGCGGGATTGCTCCAGCCCCAGATCACCGACTGCTGAAAGCCGAACACGCTCAGCGCGACGCCGCCGGCGATCAACGCGAGGCCGCGGTAATCCATGTGCGCGGCCCTGTGCAGCGTCTTCGGCTTGGAGATCGCGATCAGCACGAGCGCGACGATCGCGACGGGGATGTTCACCCAGAAGATCGCGCGCCACGTCCACTGCGTCAGGTAGCCGCCGAGGATCGGCCCGATCGCGGTGAGACCGCCGGCGATGCCGAAGAAGATCGCGAGCGCGCGGCCGCGTTCGCGCAGCTCGAACGTCTGCACGACGATCGCGAGCGCGGCCGGAAACATGATCGCGCCGCCGGCGCCCTGGATCACGCGGAACGCCACGAGCCACGCCTCCGCGAGACCGCCCTTGGGCGTCAGCCCGCACATCGCCGACGCCGCCGCGAACAGCACGACTCCGAGCGTGACCATCTTGCGGTGCCCGACGGTGTCGGCGAGCCGTCCGCCGAACGCGAACAGCGCCGCCAGCGAGAGCAGGTACGCGTTGACCGCCCACTGCACGCCGGTGCTCGTCAGGTGCAGCTCGCGCTGCACCTGCGGCGCGGCGATCGACACGATCGTCTGGTCGATGAACGTCATCGCGACCGCGAAGATCATCGCCGCGAGGATCAGGTTGCGCGGGGCCCTCTCAGCAGTGCTCACGACGCCTGCGCCGCCTCCGCCGCGAGCGTGTCGAGCAGCGCCGCCATCTGCTCCAGGGTCCGCTGGTGCGCGGACACCGCATATGAGCTCGCCAGCTCGCGCGGGTCGTTGTGTCCGAGCAGGACCTGCTGACCGTCGCGCCAAACGAGCATCCGCAGCGGCAGCTCGATTCCGACGCGGGGCTCGTCCTGCATCAACGGCGTGCCGCTGCGCGGGCTGCCGAACAGCACGACCTCCTCGTCGGCCAGCTCCATGCCGACCTCGCGCGCGCCGCCGGCATGGTCGATGCGCGCGAACACCGTGAGCTCACGCCGCTCGATCGCGGCGAGCAGCGCCCGCACGGTGCCGGCGTAGCTCGATGTGCTGCGAGTAACGATCATCGCCGCATTTTGCACTACCTTAAGTGGTCGATGTCAGCCGCCGAGGCAACGACCGCTCGCGGCGGTGAGCTACCGCCCGGGCCACGCCTGCCGCGGGCGGTGCAGGCGGGCGCACGCGTGTGGCGCTTCGCCGAGTTCAGTGACCGCGGGCACGCGCGCTTCGGCGACTCGTTCACGGTACGCATCGGCAGCTCGCCGGCGGCGGTGCTGACGCGCGACCGCGAGGTGATCAAGCGCCTGTACACCGGCGACCCGCTGGGCAAGCGCCACGGCAACGACCTGCTGAGCAACTTCCTGGGCATGCAGTCGATTCTGATGCTGGAGCCACCGGAGCACCTGACGCGGCGCAAGATGCTGCTGCCGCCGTTCCACGGCGAGCGCGTGCAGTCCTACGCGCGCCTGATGCAGCGCCTGACGGCGGCCGAGCTCGATCGTCTGCGCACGGGCGAAGTCGTGAAGCTGCAGCCGATCGCGCAGGCGCTGACGCTCGACGTGATCCTGCAGGCGGTGCTGGGCGTCGCCGACGTTGGCATGCGCAAACGGCTGCGCGGGATCTTCGACGCGCTGAACACGCCGCTGAACAGCTTTGCGCTGTTCGTGCCGCAGCTCGCGCGCCGTGCGCCCTGGAACGTGATCTCGCGGCGCGCGTGGCGCCTGAAAGACGAACTGGACGCGGTGCTGTTCGAGCACATCGCGGCGACCCGCGCAGACCCGCGACTGGACGATCGCGAGGACATCCTCGCGATGATGGTGGCCGCGCGCGACGAGCACGGCGAGGGGCTCACCGACGAGCAGCTGCGCGACGAACTGATCACGCTGCTCGCGGCGGGACACGAGACGACGGCGACGGCGACCGCCTGGGGCGTCGAACTGCTCGTGCAGAACCCGGCCGTGATGGCGGCCGCGCGTGAGGGCGACGACGCGTACCTGGACGCGCTCGTAAAGGAGATCCTGCGGATCCGCTCGCCGCTGCCGGTCTCGAGCGCGCGCCACATGCTCGAGCCGTTCGCGATCGGCGAGTGGACGATTCCGCGTGAGGTGGCGGTGCTGGTCGACGCCTACGGCGTGCACCACGACGCGCGCATCTATCCCGACCCGCACGCGTTTCGCCCCGAGCGCTTTCTCGAGGACCCGCCGGACAGCTACTCGTTCCTGCCATTCGGCGGCGGCGCGCACCGCTGCCTCGGTGCGGCGCTCGCGCTGCTGGAGATGAAGGTGGTGCTGCGCGAGCTGCTCGAGCGTGTCGAGCTCGAGCGCACGTCGCAGACGCTCGCGCGGGCAGTGCCAGGCGGCCCGACGCTCGCGCCGCGCGGCGGCGCGCGCGTGCGCGTGCTGAAACGGCGCGCGCCGGCGGCGGTCGACGTCGACGCGCCCGACGCACTCGCTACCGCACGCTGATCGAGCGCCAGCTCGAGCGCGGCGCACGCCGAGCACGCGTCAGCTCAGCCGCGCGCCGGCGCTTCGACGGCCACTGCCGCGGCGGCGCCAGTGCGGTCGACGCCCGGCTCAGCGGCCTGTTCCCAGTGGATGTCCATGCGCGTCCGTACGCGCACGAGAATGCGGGCGAGCTCAGGCGCGAACGCGAGCCCAAACAGGAAGCTGGCGCCGGCGTCGAGCAGATCGTAGGGCAGTGCGGTGCCGCCGGCGATCGCGAGAAAGGCCGCGGGTGTGTGGCTGGCGCCGATCGTCCAGGTGAACGCGTTCATGATCTCCTTCGCGGCGAGCGCGCTCGCCGCGCACGCGCACGCCAGCGGCAGACGCCCCATGCGTCTACCGCTGAGCCAGCCAAGGGCGGCACCGGCGAGCCCGACGAGTCCCCAAGCCGCCATCTGCCACGGCGTGTAAGGACCCTGTCCGAGCACCATGTTCGAGGCGAGCATCCCGATCGCGCCCACGGTGAAGCCCGGAAGCGGCCCGAGGGCGTAGCCGACGACCAGCGTGAAGGCGGTGATCGGCTTGACTTCGGGAAGCGCGACGAAAGCGTCGCGGCCGAGCGCGGCGACGGCGGACAGGGTCGCGACGGTCGCGACCACGCGCGCTGACGGCTTGGAGCGCTCATAAGCGATCCAGCCGGCGAACAGCACCAGGCCGACCAGCAGAACGGATGCGAGCGGCCAGCTCAAAGCGTGAGCCTCCGCGGCTGCGCGACTGGCCCGCTGAGGACTGGACCGTGCGTCGCACGGTCCGCCGTAGCGGCGGCCAACAGCTCGGCGCCCTGCTCGGGCGTCACGGCTTGGGCGACGCCACCGAGGATGCGGGCCGTCTCGGTGGCGAAATACCAGCCACCCGCGAGCAGCTCGGCGACCGGGCCATCGGCGATGACGCGGCCGTCGGCCAGCAGGACGGCGCGCTCGGCACAGGAGCACGCGAACTCGGGGTCATGGGTGGCGACGATGACGGCTTGACCGCGCCGAGCGCGGCGGTGCAACTCGGCCGCGAGCTCGGCCTTGGCGAGGCGGTCCATGCCACGGGTCGGCTCGTCGAGCGCGAGCACCGCGGGCTGCGCTCGAGCGCGCGGGCCACGTGCGGTGTCGTGCTCGGCCACGTCGTCGGCGACGATCGCGAGCGCCAGGCGCTGACGCTCACCACCGGAGAGGTCGCGCGGGTTACGGTCCCCGAGGCCGTCCAGGCCGGCGAGCGCGAGCGCGCGCACCGAGGCTTCGCGCTCGACACGGTCGTGGATGAAGTAGTCCCCGGGATTCTGCAACAGCAGCGCGACGCGCCCGGCGCTTTGGACACGTCCGCGGGTCGGGGCGAGCAGGCCTGCCGCGTGGCGCAAGAGCGTCGACTTGCCGGCGCCATTGCGGCCCATCAGCGCGATGCTCTCGCCGGGCGCAAGCCTCAGCTCGACGCCGCGCAGGATCGCCGGTCCGTTGTGCAGCTCGTGCCACACGCCATCTAGGCGCAGGGCGTCCACGCGCCGCTCACGGCGACGCCGGATCACGCGACGAGCACTCGGCAGCGGCCCGCGAGCCGGCGCAGCGCCGGCCACGGCAGGCGAGTCGCGGGCGTCGGCTGGGTCGCGCGCTCGATCCGTGCCAGCCAGGTCGCGCGCTCGATCCGTGCCAGCCAGGTCGTGCGCTCGATCCTCGGGCAACAGCCCTTGCCGGCGAAGGCTCGCGCGGGCTTGCCTCACGCCGACCGGGGCGGGGTGGAGCCCGGCGAGCGCGAACATCTTCGCGCCGGGCGTCTGCAGCGCAGGAGCGCACTCCGCCGCCCAC
>JASLHP010000352.1 GCA_030149625.1 Solirubrobacteraceae bacterium | reverse complement strand
CGCCAGACAGTTGGAGGGTGCCCCGCACGAGACGCTCTTGACGCTCGATGCCACCACCGGCCAGAACGGGCTGCGCCAGGCGCGCCTGTTCGCCGAGACCGCGGCGGTCAGCGGCGTGGTGCTGACCAAGCTCGACGGCACCGCGCGCGGTGGCATCGCGCTGGCGATCGCAAGCGAGCTCGAGCTGCCGGTCAAGCTGATCGGCGTGGGCGAGGCGCTCGAGGATCTGCGCCCGTTCGACCCTGACGACTTTGCTCGCGCGCTGATCGCCGTTGAGTGACAGCCGCGGTGGCCGCCGCGGCTGCTGGACGTAATCGGCGCGAGCTTGCCGTAGAGGGGTAATCTGAGGGCATGGATTGGATCCTGTGGGTGGTGGCGGCCTGCGTGCTTGGTGTCGGCGAGATGCACACGGGCGGCCTGTACCTGCTGCCGTTCGCCGTCGGCGCGGCGCTCGCCGCGGTCGTGAGCGTGCTCGGTGTGGGACTGCCGCTGGTCGTGCTCGTGTTCGCGTTGGCCTCCGCGCTCGCATTCGGAGGGCTGCGGCCCGTCGCTCGCCGACACCGTCGCCTGCCGCCCGCCATCCGCACGGGTGCGGCGGCGCTCGTCGGGCACCGCGCGATGGTGCTCGAGCGGATCGCGAACAACGAGGGCGTCGGCTGCGTGAAGATCGACAACGGCGAGGTGTGGACGGCGCGCAGCTACGACGAAGACGAGGTGATCGACGCCGGCGAGCGCGTCGAGGTAGTCGAGATACGGGGCGCAACCGCCCTGGTAATGCACTGAAAGGAACTACATGGCCGTTCTCATCGTCGTCGTCGTGATCGTGTTGTTCGCGCTCGTGGTGGCAGCACGCACGATTCGCGTCATACCCCAGGCGCGCGCGGGGGTGGTCGAGCGGCTCGGACGTTACAGCCGCACGCTCGAGCCGGGCCTGACGCTCGTCACGCCGTTCATTGATCGCGTGCGACCGCTCGTGGACCTGCGTGAGCAGGTCGTCAACTTCTCGCCACAGTCGGTGATCACCGAAGACAACGTCGTCGTCGGGATCGAGACGGTGCTGTACTTCACGATCACCGACCCGCGTTCGGCGACGTACGAAATCGCCAACCCGCTGCAGGCGATCGAGCAGCTGACGGTGACGACGCTGCGCAACGTGATCGGCGGTCTGACGCTGGAGGCGACGCTGACCGCCCGCGAGAGCGTCAACACGGAGTTGCGCACGGTGCTCGACGAGGCGACCGGCAAGTGGGGGATCAGGATCAACCGCGTCGAGATCAAGTCGGTCGACCCGCCACAGGACATCCGCGCGGCGATGGAGAAGCAGATGCGAGCCGAGCGCGATCGCCGCGCGGCGATCCTGACCGCGGAAGGCGAAAAGCAGGCGCAGATCCTGACCGCCGAGGGCGCCAAGCAGGCTGCGGTGCTCAACGCCGAGGGCGCTCAGCAGGCCGCGGTGCTCGACGCCGAGGGCGAGCGCCAGGCCGCGATCCTGCGGGCCGAGGGCGAAGCCAAGGCGATCGACACGGTCTTCAAAGCGATCCACGAGGGCAAGCCCGATCGAGCGCTGCTGAGCTACGAATACCTGCAGATGCTGCCGCAGCTCGCCGAAGGCGACTCCAACAAGGTGTTCGTGGTGCCGTCCGAGTTCGCCGAGGCTTTCGGCGGCATCGGCGAGGCGCTGAAGGGTCGTCTCGACGGCAGCCCGCCTGATCCGCCCGCGCCGCGCCGCGTGGCGCCGCCGGCGCAGGACGCCTAGCGGAGCACGGCGCCCGTGTTCGACTCGCTCGCGGAGAAGCTCCAGGGAACGCTGGCCGACGTGCGCCAGCGCGGGACCCTGACCGAGCAGGACGTCGACGCGACGATGCGCGAGATCCGTCTGGCGCTGCTCGAGGCGGACGTGAACTTCAAGGTCGTCAGGCAGTTCACCTCGCAGCTCAAGGAGCGCTGCCTGGAGGCGGACATCGTCGGCGGGCTCAACCCTGGCCAACAGGTGGTGAAGATCGTCGCCGAGGAGCTGACTGCTCTGATGGGAGGCACGCCAACCCCGTCCGGCGGCGCGGCGCAGGAAAGCGCGCCCGTCCTCAGCTTCTCCTCGCGGCCACCGACGGTGATCTTGATGGCGGGGCTGCAGGGCTCGGGCAAGACGACCGCCACGGCGAAGCTCGCGCGCTACCTGCGCGAGCAGCACTCCTCGACGGTCGCGCTCGCGGCCTGCGACGTCTATCGCCCCGCCGCGGTCGATCAGCTCGTGAAGGTCGGCGCGCAGGCAGGCGCCGAGGTGTATCACCGAGGCCCACCCGCCCCCGACCACGACCCCGTCGAGATCGCCAAGTGGGCGCTCGACCGCGCCCGCGAGGACGGCAAGGACGTGCTGATCGTCGACACCAGCGGGCGCCTGCACGTAGACGAGCAGCTGATGGCCGAGCTCGTGCGAATCCGCGACGCGGTCGAGCCGCAGAGCGTGCTGCTCGTCGTCGACGCGATGACCGGGCAGGACGCGGTCAACGTCGCCGAGAGCTTCGCCGAGGCGGTGCAGTTCGACGGCGTCGTGATGAGCAAGCTCGACGGCGACGCGCGCGGCGGCGCGGCGCTATCGGTCAGGGCGGTCACCGGCAAGCCGATTCTGTTCGCCTCCACGGGCGAGAAGCTGGAGCAGTTCGAACGCTTCCATCCCGACCGCATGGCGCAGCGGATCCTCGGCATGGGCGACGTGCTGAGCCTGATCGAGAAGGCCGAGCAGCAGTTCGACGAGGCGGACGCGCTCGTGCTCGAGCGCAAGCTGCGCCGCAACGAGTTCGGGCTCGACGACTTCCTCGACCAACTGAAGACGATCCGGAAAATGGGACCGCTGACGAGCATCCTCGGGATGATTCCCGGGTTCGCCGGGCACCAGCTGCAGAACATGAAGCTCGACGAACGCGAGCTCGATCGCATCCAGGCGATCATCCTGTCGATGACACCCGAGGAGCGCCGTCGTCCCGAGCTGATCAAGGGCTCGCGCCGGCTGCGCATCGCGCGCGGCTCGGGCACGAACGTGCAGCAGGTCAACAAACTCGTCAAGCAGTTCGGCCAGATGCGCAAAGTCATGCGCCAGGTTGGGCGCGGCAAGATGCCGGACATCGGCGCGCTGATGCGAGGCGCGCGCTGAACCGTCTAAGCTCTCCGTCGCAGGCTTCGTAAATAACTGAGAGGAACAAGTGTCGGTAAGGCTCAGGCTCACGCGAGTGGGCGGCAAGAAGGACCCGATCTGGCGTGTGGTGGTCGCCGACCAGCGCTCGCCCCGCGACGGTCGCGTGATCGAGACGATCGGTCATTACAACGCGCAGACGGACCCCTCGACGATCGTGATCGACGAGGAGCGTGCGCGTAGCTGGCTCGCGCGCGGCGCACAGCCGTCGGACACCGTGCGCAAGCTGCTGCGCATCCAAGGCATCGCCAAGCCGTAGCCGCATGGGTTCGTAGCGATGGCGAGCGAGAACCCCAGGCGGCTGCTCGAGTACCTCGCCGAAGGGCTCGTCGACGATCCCGAGGCGGTGGCGGTCGAGCAGTTCGAGGAGGACGATGGCACGGTCGTGCTCGAGCTGTGTGTCGCCGCTGACGACTACGGCAGGGTGATCGGCCGGGGCGGGCGCACCGCGCACGCTCTGCGCACCGTCGTCAAAGCCGCGGCCGCCGGCGAGGGCAGCCACGTGCTCGTCGACATCGTCGATTGACGCCCGCGCCGGGCGACGCGAGCGTGCCGGCGCCCGGAGCGCCGGGCGGCCTGTCGGCGGGGCGCGTCGGCAGGCCGCACGGACTCGAGGGGAGCTTCTACGTCACGCGTCCACGGCCGCGACTGTTGCGAGTCGGCGCCGCCGTCAGCATCGGCGGGCGCGCCACCACGATCGTGCGACTCGCCGGCGCCGAGCAGCGCCCGATCGTGCGCGTCGAGGGCGTCGAGGGCCGCCTCGCGGCTGAAGCGCTGCGCGGCGTGGAGCTCGTGATCGAGCACGCCGACGCTCCCGTTCTCGAGGACGGCGAATGGTGGGCGCACG
>JASLHP010000331.1 GCA_030149625.1 Solirubrobacteraceae bacterium | reverse complement strand
TGGGTCCTCTCGACACTGCTCGGAGCTGCCCTGACGGCGGTGGGGATCGCCGAGCTTACGCATGAACTCGTGCACGGCAGCGACATCTGGCGTCGACACGGTCTCGGCATCGGACTGGCCATCCTCGGCGCCTGCATCCTCTGGAATGGGCTGTCAGAGCGAGCCAACGGCAGAGCAACCGGCAGGCCGATATGGCCTGCCGCGATCTTGCTCATAGCGATCGTCGCCGCCGCCGCCGGGCTCTATGTCCTCTCACCGGTGGCGGCTGTCTTGTTCGCGATCATCCTCGCGCCCTTCGGCTTGGCCACCAACATCACGACGAGGTGGTTCGGAGACGACGGATAGCGGCGCGGGCGCACACGGCGTCCCGGCCGCGCCGGCTGGGGTCCTACTGCTGTGTCGCGCGCCGCAGGATCACGATGAACTCGTGTCCGTTGCGCTCGAGCGCGTCGACCTCGAACCCGAGCCCCAGCACGGTGCGGCAGTGAACGAGCATCTCGAGGAACGCGGCCGGGGTCCAGACGTGGAAGTGGATCGAGTAGCTCTGCGCTTCGAGCTCACTCGCGCGGGCCGCGACATTGGCGGCATCGACGCCATCGACGAACTGCGCCCATTCCTCGTAGTGGGTGCGCCGCGACCAGCTCGCGCCCTCGCTGTGATCGCGCGCTAGGTGCGCCAGGGGCGTGAGGGCGCGGTCGCGGTCGAAGGTGTGGCGGCAGTCGGGTACAGCCATGTAGAGGGCGCCGCCGGGGCGCAGGACGCGCAGGTGGTTGGCGATCGTGCCAATCGGGTCCTCGCAGTGCTCGATCATGTGATTGGCGATCACGAAGTCGACCGACGCATCGGGGACCCCGGCGAGCGTCTCACCGTCGGTGACGATGTCGGGGGTGACGAGGTCCAGATCCGCGAGCTCGGGGTAGTGCGCGCGCAGCGCCGGCACCTCGTAGCGGTCGACGTAGCGGACCGAAGCATGCGCCGGCACCCGCAGCGGCATGTGCAGAGCCCCGATCTCCAGGCCGCTGCCGGCGAGATGCTGAGCGGCGAGGCGGCGCCGCACCGAGACCTGGCGGCGCTCGTCGGCGCGGACGATCTCACGCGCGCGGCGCTTGGCCCGTACGAGCTTGCGACGGGTCCAGGTCCGATCGAGTCTGACGCGCTCCTGCGTGTGTGCGCTCACCAACGAGCAAACGACTCGGGCGCCCTTGCGCTTGCGTGGCATCTCGACGACCACGTGAATTCCCGTGCGAGCACGGGCCGACGCGATGCGTTTTGTAGATGTGCTCGGCAAGGGCGTCATCGTCGTCTCCCCTACGGCCAGGTCGAGTGGACCGTGGCTCGACGCGACGCGTGCGACATCGCTGCAACGAGTTGGCAACCGTCCAATCGTCTGCCACGTGCTCGACGCGCTCGCGAGCGCCGGTGTGGTCGATGTCGCAGTGCTCACACCCGCCGACCTCGCCGAAGAAGTCAGCCACTGCATCGACCGCGAGGGACCGCGCGGGATCGTCGTGCGGCAGATCATGCACGACGAGCACGTCGCGCCCGTCACGACGCTGGCCGCCGTCAGCGAGTTCCTCGCCGGCGCCGCCGCGATCGTCCACCGCGCCGACGGCCTGCTCGGGCAGCCGCTCGCGCCGCTGCTCGAGCTGCTCGAGGGCGAGGAGTCTCCCGAGATCCTGTTGCTGGTCGCCGAGCGCGCGCGCAACGCCGAACGCCTCGGGCCGGCGACACAGCGCGTGCTGCGCATCGCCGAGCTCGATCCGGTGCGGGCCACGCTGGGCATCGCCGGCACGTGCCTGCTGGGGCCCGGAGTCCTCGATGCGCAGAGCTTCGCCGAGTCCTCGACGACGGCGCTCGAGCCCGGAGCGCTCGCCGAGGCGCTAATTTCAGCCGGTGACCGGAGCGTGCAGGTCGGCGTCGTGCACGACTGGCGCAGCTTCGCGGGCGACACGGTCGACCTGCTCGATATGAACAGGTCCGTGCTGGACGAGCTCGAATGCCGGGCGCCCGTGCAGGAGCTGGACGGCAATCGCTTCGAGGGGCACGTCCGCATCGACGCGACCGCCTCCGTCACGTCGAGCGTGATCTGCGGGCCAGTGGTCGTCGGCGCCGGCGCGTGCGTCGCCGACTCATACATCGGTCCCCACACGTCGATCGGGGAGCGCGTCCACGTCGAGGGCGCCGAGATCGAGCGTTCGATCGTCCTTGCCGGCGCCAGCATCCTCCACGTCGGTGGGCGGCTCGTCGCGAGCGTCGTCGGCCGCGACGCGCGGATCTTCCGCGATTTCTCGGTGCCGCGCGCCATGCGCCTGCAGGTCGGCGACGGCGACGAGGTCGCGCTCTGCTGAGCTATTCCTGGCGGTAGCCGGCTTCGAAGGGTAGGCCGATGGGTTGGTAGAAGGTGGTGTCGACCCACTGTGGTTTCCAGTTCTTGATGGAGTGGGCGCCTTCTGCGGAGTTGTCGGTGGAGACGTTGTAGTCGAAGGTGCAGTTGCTGGAGCAGCCTTCTGCGGCGATGCCGGGTGTGCCGCCGCTTTTTTGGTTTTCGGCGAAGATGTTGTCGGTCACGTTGTAGTCGTCGCCGTGGGATTCGTCTTTTGGTTCGGCCTTGCGGAAGTAGACGCCCCAGTGCGAGCCGACGATGGTGTTGTGCGTGAATTCGAGTTCTTCGACGGGGTAGATTTGGACTGAGTAGCCTTCGGCGTCGTGGTCGAATAGGTTGTTGTCGACTTTGACGTTTTTCATCTGGCCTTCTTGGAAGAGGAGGCTGCCGCCGTTGGTGCC
>JASLHP010000043.1 GCA_030149625.1 Solirubrobacteraceae bacterium | reverse complement strand
CTGGTGGAGCGTTTTGCATTGTTGCCGGGCGTGCTGCGGCCGCGCGGGCGGCGCCTCGGCCCCTCGACGCGCGAGCCTGCCCAGCTTCCGGCGCTGCGGGCCGACCCGTTCTGCGTGCCCGAGCTCGACGCGTTCCTTCTCGATGGTGGCGTGTGGGTCGACCCGGACGCGCTCGAGTTGCTGCAGGAGGTCCGCGAGCAGCATGCGCGCGGCGCGGGCCTCGTGGCGCTTTCGAGCGCGACCGATGCAAGCTTGCACGTCGCCGGTCTCGGTGGCGAGTTGAAGCCGTTTCAACGCGCCGGCGTCAGCTATCTGCTGGAGCGCCGGCGCGCGTTTCTCGCGGACGAGCAGGGTCTGGGCAAGACGATCGAGGCGCTCGCCGCGCTCGAGGCCGCAGGCGCGTATCCAGCGGTGGTGGTGTGCCCGGCGAGCCTCAAGCTGAACTGGCTGCGCGAGCTCGCGCGCTGGCTGCCGCGGCGCAGCGCCCACGCGCTGTCTGGCACTGGCGCCGTGGACCGCGAAGCTTCGGCGCCGGAGATCACGATCGTCAACTACGACATCGTCGCCGCTCGTCTGGATGAGCTGCGCGCGCTCGCACCGCGCGCGCTCGTGCTCGACGAGTCGCACTATTGCAAGAACGCGGCGGCGAAGCGCACGCAGGCGGTGCAGCGGCTGTCTGCGGCGGTTCCCGATGACGGCCTCGTGCTCGCGCTCAGCGGCACGCCCGTCACGAATCGTCCGGCGGAGCTCATCTCGCAGCTGCGGATCCTTGGGCGGCTCGACGAGTTTGGCTCTGGCGTGCGCTTCGGTCAGCGCTTTCGCGGTGCCGATGCGCACCTGCGCCTGCACTGGCACCTGCGCGCGCGCTGCTTCGTGCGCCGTCTGAAGGCCGACGTCTTGCCGCAGCTGCCGGCGAAGACGCGGGCGGTGGTGCCCGTGGAGCTCGACAACGAGAGCGAGTATCGGCTGGCGGAGCGCGACCTCGTCGCGTGGCTTCGCAGTCAGCCGCTCGATCTGCGCGAGCTCGACGCGAAGGTGGCGGCGGCGCTGCGCGCCGAGCGGCTGGTGCGTTGCAACGCGCTGAAGCTGCTGGCCGCGCGCGGCAAGCTACATGCGGCGTTGGCGTGGATCCACGACTTCTGCTCCTCGGGCGAGCGCTTGGTGGTGTTCGCCGGCCACAAGGAGGTCCAGCGCGCCGTGCTCGCGCGCTTCCCGCGGGCGCTGCACATTCTCGGCGGGGACAGCGCCGCCGCCCGGGACGCGGCGCTGCAGGCGTTCCAGGCGCCGCAGGCGAGCGAGTCCAACCAGCTGATCGTGTGCTCGATCGAGGTCGCGGGCCACGGTCTGACGCTGACGCGCGCCTCGAGCGTCGCCTTCCTCGAGCTCGACTGGACGCCAGCCAAGCACGACCAGGCGGAGGACCGCTGTCATCGCATCGGCCAACAGGACGCGGTCAACGCCTACTACCTGCTGGCGGCGGACACGATCGACGAGACGATCTCGACGCTGCTGGAGCGCAAGCGCGCCGTGATCGGCGCGGTCACGGATGGCGTCGAGGAGGATCAGGAGGGGGTGCTGGACGCGCTCGTGCGCGAGTTGCGCGGCGCGCCCTACAGGCATCTGCGCGCGGTCGCGTAAAGCTCGTTCTCGCGCCGGGGAGCGGTCGCTCCAGCGGTCAGGGCCAGACGTCGAGCTCGTTCATGATTTCGCCGTAGTGCGCCACCGCGTGCACTTCGACTTCGGTGATCTGTTCTTCGAAGCGGCTGCAGCGCGCGGCCAGCGCCCGCGTCGCCGGGCTCTCGTAGCGCTTGAGCTGGGCGGGCATGTACCCAGGAGCAACCCACGCGGGCATGAACTTCCCGACGAACGTGGTGATGTTCGCAGGTAGAGCGCCAAAGCCGCTCACGCCCCACGCCTTGACGTCGCCGCACAGGTCGGGAATCGACAGGCCGAGGAGCGTTTCCCAGTCGTTCGCGTATGCGTGGATCTCGCGAGTCAGGCTGGCGCTGCTCCAGCGCAGGCCGGCGACGGCGTGGACGAACGTCCTGATCGCCTGGTGGTCGGGTGCGTACGCGGACAACACGATCGCGCCGATCACGTCATCGCTCATCTGCGTCGACGTGCTGTTCTCGGGCGACCGCGCGCCAACCTGTGGGCATTCGCCTCGCACCTTCGCGAGCAGGCGCAGCGGCGCGGCTTCGGATGTCGCGAGGTGCGCGATGCCGACCCGCAGGGCCTGATAGCCGGCCTGGACGTACGCCTGCGTCACCGCGGCGTCGCTCGACGCGGCGGCCGCCGTCGAGGCCGTGACCGCGAGGCCCGCGACCGATCCGATCGCCAGGCTCGCCGTGGCCGCCATCGCATAAACGCTCGCGCGCACCCTCATCCCAAGCGAGATGGTACGCCAAGCGGCCGCGATCGGCGCCGCCGGGCACCACGAAGAAGTTGGTAAGGATGCCCGCGTTCCCTGCATCCGGCGGGACGCGTCGCGGGTTACCCAAGTATTGTCGCCCCGGGACCGCAAGCGCACATGAGACGGAACGGATACATCGTCCTGCTGGTCGTGGTCCTGGCCTGGGTCGTGGCGGCGATCGCCAGCGACTCGCCCGGCCTCGGCCTGTTCGGCGACGCGACGACGAAGACGGCTGGCGGAATCTCGCCGTCGTGCCTGCCGCAGACGCTCGCGCACAGCGCGAGCCTGCCCGGCACGAGCGTC
>JASLHP010000300.1 GCA_030149625.1 Solirubrobacteraceae bacterium | reverse complement strand
GCGCCGCTCGGTGGACGCGTCGACCGAGGATGTGGCGTCGTCGAGGATCAGCACGCGCGGGTTGGCGACGAGCGCGCGCGCGATCGCCAGGCGCTGGCGCTGGCCACCTGAGAGCGTGACGCCGCGCTCGCCCACCTGGGTGTCGTACCCCTGGGGGAGGCTCATCACGAACTCGTGCGCCTGCGCGCGGCGGGCGGCCGCTTCGATCTCGGCGGCGTTGACCGGGGGCCCGCCCGCCCGCGCGTAGGCGATGTTCTCGGCGACGCTCGCGGAGAACAGGAACGGATCGTCGCTGACGACGGCGACGGCGGCGCGCACGGAGCTGACGGCGACATCGCGCACGTCGGCTCCGTCCAACAGCACCTCGCCGGCGACCGGGTCATACAGCCGCGAAATCAGTGCGACGAGGCTCGTCTTGCCCGAGCCGGTTGGTCCCACGAGCGCGACGGTGCGCCCGGCCGGCACGTCGAGGTCGATCTCACGCAGCACGGCGCGTCCGCTCTGAGGCGCTGCGGGAGCCGCCCCGGCCGGCGCGCCGCCGCCGAGCTCGTCGTGCGGGTCCTCGTAGCGCAGCGTCACGTCGCGCAGCTGCACGTGCCCGTTGCCGGCGGGCAGCGCGGGTGCGCCGGGGACGTCGTTGAGGTGCGGCTCACGGTCGAGCAGCTGGAAGATGCGGGCGCCCGAGGCGGTCGCGCGCTGGGCGAGGTTGAGCGTCACGCCGAGCGATCGCATCGGCGTGATCAGCATGTTCACGTACAGGTAGAACGCGGTGAACTGGCCAAGCGCGAGGTGCGCGTGGACGACCGCCTCGCCACCCAGCAGCAGCACCGCCGCGAGCCCGAGCTGCGGCAGGAAGCCGATCACAGGGTTGTACGTCGCTTCCAGGCGCGTCGCGACCATCGCCTGATCGAAGACACGCCCGACGGTGTCGCGAAAGCGCTCGAGCTGGCGCTGCTCGCGCGCGAACGCCTTGACGACGCGCACGCCCGAGATGTTCTCCTCGGCGTCGGCGGTCAGCTCGGCGATGCGCTGCTGGGTCTCCTGGATGGCCGGGCGGGCGCGGTTGCCGTAGCGATAGGAGATGACGATCACGAACGGCACCGGCGCGAGCGCGATCAGGCCGAGTCCGGGGTTGATGTAGATCATCACGATGCCGGCGAGCACGATCGTGAGGATCGACTGCAGGATGAACACGAGCCCGTAGCCCAGGAAGAAGCGCACCGCGGCGAGATCGACGGTCGCGCGTGACATCAGCTGGCCCGTCTGCTGATGATCGAAGAAGCCCAGCTCCAGACGCTGCAAGTGGCCGTACATGCGCTCGCGCAGGTCGTATTCGACAGCCAGCGACATCCGTCCGGCAACGATCCGCCGCCAGTACATGAAGCCCCAGCGAGCGAGCACCACGCCGAGGATCGTCAGCGCGAGCACGAGCAGCGTGTGGCGGTCGTGGGCGCGCGCGCTCGCCGCCGCGGCGCCGTGGGCGCTCGCCGCGCCCTTCCTGATCGCTTCGACGGCGTGCGCGCTTAGCTCGGGGATCGCGACGCTCATCACCATCGCGAGGCTCGCGAGCGTCCAAGAGATGCCGAGACCGCGCTTGTACGGCTTGAGGAATCCGAGAAGTCGGTAGAAAGTGCTCATAGTTGTGCAGGCAACGAGTATCGCAGGCGCGGGCATCGGTCCCACGCACGCCAGATCGACCGGCCTCCTAAGCTCCGCTCATGTCCACGTCTGGCGCCTCGAGCTCGCGACCGCCGTCGCACGCCGGTCTGTGCGACACGTGCACGCATCAGCAGCTCGTGCGCAACACGCGCGGCTCGACGTTCTCGCTGTGCAGGCGCTCACGCGAGGACGCCGCATATCCACGCTATCCGCGTGTGCCAGTGCTTGCGTGCGCGGGCCACGAGCCGCGCGTCGCGGACAGCGAGAAAGGCTGACGCGGGCGCGCATCGACTCAGCCCGCAAGCGCGCTCGCGGGCTCGCTCTCGCGCGCGTCCGGCGCCGCGAGGGCGTGCCCGGAGGCGACGAAGTCGCGCCCGCGCACGAGCGCGAACGCGAGCGCGCCGCCGACGAGCGCGACGGCGCCGGCGATGATCGCAATCGTCGTGAACGCGCTCGTGAAGCCCGTACGGTAGGAGTGCACGAGCGCAGTCTGCGCCGCGGACTGCAGCGAGCGCGCGAAGTGGGCGACTTCGCCAGACTCGAGGATCGTCGCGAGCTGCCCGTGGGCCGCGCTCAGAATCCGCCCGGCGTGGCCGCTGGCGCGCAGCGCCGTGGTGGTGCTCGACGTGACGTCGTGCTGGAAGACGGCTCCGAGCCCGGCGATGCCGGTGGCGATGCCGACCTGGCGGAACGTCGAGTTGATGCCCGAGGCCATGCCGCTGCGCTCGGGCGGCACGACGCCGATCGCGGTCGAGGCGAGCGGCGGGTTGATCATGCCGATGCCGGCGCCCCCGAGCACGAAGCCCGGGATCAGCGTCGTCCAGCTCGAGTCGGCGCTGATGGTGGTCATCGCCAGCAGGCCTATGCCCGCGAGCACGAGGCCCGAGCCGAGCAGCAGACGCACGGGCACGCGCACGCTGAGCTTGCCCGCGACCGGCGCCACCGCAAACGACAACAGCGTCACCGGCAGGAAGCGCAGCCCGGCCTGCAGCGGGCTGAAGCCGAGCACGTCCTGGATGTACAGGGTCAGGTACAGGAACATCGCGAAGAACGAGGCCGAGATCGCGAACGCGACGATGCTCGCGCCGGCGAACGCCGGCCGGCGGAACAGCGCAAGGTCGAGCATCGGTCGGCTCTGCAGATGCTCGACGAGCACGAATGTCACGAGCAGCACGACGGCGACGATCAGCAGCGTGACGATCTCGGTCGAGCCCCAGCCCTTTTCGTTGCCCTGCACGAGCGCGAACACGAGCAGGAACAGCGACCCCGAGAACGTCACGAGGCCCGCCCAGTCGACGCCGGTGGCGTTCGGGTCGCGCGAGTCGGCGACCTGGGTGAGCGTCACGAACACGGCGACGGCTCCGATCGGCACGTTGACGAAGAAGATCCACTTCCAGCCGATGCCGGAGGTGATGACGCCGCCCAACACCGGCCCGACCGCGACCGCCGCGCCGGTCACGGCGCCGAACACCCCGAACGCGGTGCCGCGCTCCTTGCCGTGGAACGCCTGCGCGAGCAGCGCCAGCGAGGTTGCGAACATCATCGCGCCGCCGGTGCCCTGCACGGCGCGCGCGAGGTTCAGCATCAGCGGCGAGCTGGACAGACCGCAGACCGCGGAGGCAGCTGTGAACACGAGCAGGCCGGCGACGAACACGCGCTTGCGTCCGATCAGATCCGCGACCGAGCCGGCCGTCAGCAGGAAAGCGGCGAGCGTCAACGAGTAGGCGTTGACGACCCACTGCAGGTCAGAGAAGGACGAGTGCAGCGATCGCTGGATGTCGGGCAGCGCGACGTTGACGACCGTGATGTCCAAGAGCAGCATGAAAATCGCGACCGAGACCGCGATCAGCGTCCACCATTTGCGATCCATCGGCTAATCCCCCTGTAGGTGCCGCCGCAGGAACGGCACGATCTCACCCCACAGCCTCGCGGCTGCGGCCGGGCGGTAGTTGGGCCGGTAGTCGGCGAAGAACGCGTGCCCCGCATCCTCGTAGACGTCGACTTTGACTTCGTGGCCGCTCGCGGCGGCGCGCTCGCGCAGCTCGGCGCCGAGCTCGGGCGAGGGGTTGTGGTCTTCGGCGCCGACAGCCGCGAGCAGCGCGCAGCTGAGCTCACCCGCCAGCTCGAGTGGCGGCGTCGGCCGCTCTGGCGTCGTGTCCGCTTCGGGCGTGGCTCTGTCGATGAAGCCGCCCCAGCAGTCCACGGCCGCGTCCAGGCGATCGCTCGCGCCCGCGAACAGCAGCGTGTAGCGCCCGCCCAT
>JASLHP010000271.1 GCA_030149625.1 Solirubrobacteraceae bacterium | reverse complement strand
CGCGAATCGCGGGGCCGGAAAGGCCGCCGCTGCCGCCGCCGAGCCAGCGAGCGGAGCCGCCGGGCGCGCGACCCGGCGCTAGCGCGGTCGCGCGCAACGTGTTGATCAGCGAGACGGCGTCGGCGCCGCCGTGCTCGGCGGCGAGCGCGCACGCGGGCACGTCGGCGGTGTTCGGCGTGAGCTTGACGATCAGCGGCTTGGCGGTGCGCGGGCGCACCGCCGCTACGACCTCCCGCAACTGGCGCGGGTCGGCGCCGATGTCCAGGCCGGTCGCGACGTTCGGACATGAGACGTTGAGCTCGACCGCGGCGATCTCCGCGCGCGCCTCGCAGGCGTCGAGCAGTCGCGCGAGCTCCTCCGCGCTCGCGCCCATCACGTTCGTGATCAGCGGCACGCCGTCGCGTGTGCCGATGCCCAGCTCGGCCAGCTGCGGCAGGTCCTCGCGCAGGTAGCCGTCGAGGCCCTTGTTGGGCAGCCCGATCGAGTTGACGAGGCCGGCCTGCGCCTCCCACAGGCGCGGCGGCGGGTTGCCGGCGCGTGGCTCGAGCGTGATCGTCTTCGAGACGTAGGCGGCGAATGGGAAGCGCTCGCGCAGCTGCTCGCCGAAGGCGCGCCGCGCGGCGATCGCGTCGAACGTGCCCGAGCCGTTGATGATCGGGTGTGCGAGCCGCAGCCCGCACAGCTCGGCGCTCATCGCGTGGCCTCGTGCCGCGCGCGGCTCATGCCGGCGCTCCTCCGTGCGCCTCCACACACGCGAGCTCCGCCGCGTCGACGACGGGCCCGTCGACGCACACGCGCAGGTAGCCGCCGCGCCGACGCGGCACGACGCAGCCGAAGCACGCGCCGAAGCCACAGGCCATGCCAGCCTCGAGCGCGAGCTGGGCGGGCACGGCGCGTTGCTCGCAGATGGCGCGCACGCGCTCGAGCATCGCCGGCGGCCCGCACGCGTAGACGGTCGCGTGAGGATCGCGCTCGAGCTCCTCGGCAAGCAGCTCGGTCACGAAGCCGCGGTGCCCGCGCGAGCCGTCGTCGGTGGCCACGCGCGCGTCGCGCAGCAGCGCGGCGCCCTCCGCGTGCGCGGCGTCGCGAAAGCCGAGCAGCACGGTCACGCCCACCTCCCGCGCGCCGGCGCCGATCGCCGCCGCGTCTGCCTCCTCGCCGCTGCCCGTGCGAGCGAGCGTGTCCTGGAGGATCGCGAGTGGCGCGATGCCGACGCCGCCGCCGACGAGCACGGCGCGCCGCCGATCGGAGTCCGGCCCGCTGACGCTGAACCCGCGGCCGAGCGGACCGAGCGCCCACAGCGCGTCGCCGGCTCGCAGCTCGCAGAGCCGCCGCGTGCCCGGCCCGACGTCCTCGAGCAGGAAGTGCGACTCCCCGTCGCGTTCGCGCGCGACGGAGAACGCGCGCGGCAGATAAGGCCTGTCGCCATCGCCGCCGCTCCAGCGCTCGACGGCGGCCAGCATCGCGAACTGGCCAGCGTCGGCGGCGGGAGCGGGTGGGTCCTCGCTATCCCCCGGCGCGGACCGCGGAGCGGCGCGCAAGACGCGGTAGGCGCCCAGCTCGTCGATGCCCGTGACGGTCAGCGCTCGCCGGCCGAACGGGGCCTGGCTCACGCGACCCCAGCCCCGTCGGGACTGTCGGCGCGCTCGCCTTCGCACGCGCCCGCGCTCCGCGGCCGAGCGCCGTCTGCGCCGGTCACGCGGCTCATGCCGTGCAGCTCCTGCAGGCAGAGGACCGGAAGCCCGCCCACCCCGCCGTTGCGATGGGCGCTCGCGATCGCGCGCGCCGCGGACAGGCCGGCGGCGAGCGTCGTCAGGCAGGGAACGCCGTGCGCGACGGCGGCGCGGCGAATCTCGTAGCCGTCGCTGCGCGCGCCGACGCCGGTGGGCGTGTTGACGACGAGGTCGACGTCGCCGCGCTCGATCCAGTCGACCACGTGCGGCGAACCCTCGGCGATCTTGTTGAGCGCCAACGCGGGCACGCCCATGCGCGCGATCGCCTCGGCGGTGCCGCGCGTGGCGACGATGCGAAAGCCGCATTCGTGCAGCGCCTGCGCGACGCCGATCGCGCCGTCCTTGTCCGAGTCGGTGACCGTGATGAACACGGTGCCGTGCTCGGGCAGCGGCACGCCCGCGGCGGCCTGCGCCTTGGCGAACGCGGTCGGGAAGTCGCGGGCGATGCCCATGACCTCGCCCGTGGAGCGCATCTCGGGTCCGAGCAGCGCGTCCGAGCCCTCGAAGCGGTCGAACGGCAGCACCGCCTCCTTGACCGAGACGTGCTCGCCGAAGCCGATGCCCTGTCGCTCCCGCGGCAGCCCGAGCGCGGCGATGCGCTCTCCGAGCATGATCCGGCAGGCGAGCTTCGCGAGCGGCAGGCCGATCGCCTTGGAAACGAAGGGCACGGTCCTCGAGGCGCGCGGGTTGGCCTCGATCACGTACAGCTCGCCGCCGGCGATGGCGTACTGAACGTTGAGCAGCCCGACGACGCCGAGCGCGAGCGCGATCTCGCGCGTGGCGGTGCGAATCTGCTCGAGCATCTCCTCGCCGAGCGAGTGCGGCGGCAACACGCAGGCGCTGTCGCCGGAGTGCACGCCCGCCTCCTCGACGTGCTGCATGATGCCGCCGATCCAGACCTCCGCGCCGTCGCACAGCGCGTCGACGTCGACCTCGGTGGCGTCCTCGAGAAAGCGATCCAGGAAGATCGATGGAGAGCCCTCCGGGCTCTGAGCGTGGGTCGCGTTGCTGCCCGACCCGGCGTCTGGCGCGCCGGCGCCGCCGGCGTAGTCCCCGGAGGGGGAGGCGCCGGCGAGCTCCCGGCGCAGGTAGTCGGCGAGGCCGTCGTGCGCGTAGACGATCTCCATCGCGCGGCCGCCGAGCACGTAGGAGGGCCGCACGATCAGCGGGAAGCCGACGAGGTCGGCGCACTTGAGCGCCTCCTGCAGCGAGCCCGCGGTGGCGTACGGCGGCGCCTTGTAGCCGAGGCGGTCGAGCAGCGCGCCGAAGCGCGCGCGATCCTCGGCGAGGTCGATCGCGTCGACGCTCGTGCCGAGCAGCGGCACGCCCGCCTCGACGAGGCCGGCGGCGAGCTTCAGCGGCGTCTGCCCGCCGAACTGGACGATCACGCCGGCGAGCTTGCCGACTGCGCGGCGATCCGCACGCTCGCCGGTCGCGGCGCCGAATGGCCCGCCGTTCTCCACTTCGACGACGGCCAGCACGTCGTCCAACGTGAGCGGCTCGAAGTACAGCCTGTCGGAGGTGTCGTAGTCGGTTGACACCGTCTCCGGGTTGCAGTTGATCATCACCGCGTCGCGCCCCGACGCGCGCACGGTCATCGCGGCGTGCACGCAGCAGTAGTCGAACTCGATGCCCTGGCCGATGCGGTTGGGGCCCGAGCCGAGGATCACGACTGACTCGCGTTCGCCGCGGCGAACCTCGCTGGCCGACAGCCGCGCGCCGCGCGGCGACTCCGGAGCGGCGCACACGGGACCGCCACCAACGCCAGCGGGAGCGCTGGCGGCGGTCACCGGGCTGCGCTCCCAGCCCGAGTAGTAGTAGGGCGTGCGCGCGGGGAACTCGGCGGCGCACGTGTCGACGGAGCGGTAGGAGCGCTCGCCGGCGAACGGCGCTTGCGGTTCGGTCGCGAGCGCGCGCAGCTCGCGCAGGAACCACGGGTCGATGCGCGTGCGCTCGTGCACAGCGTCGATGCCGATGCCGCGGCGCAGCAGCTCGAGCACCGTCTCGTAGCGGTCGGCCGCGGGCGTCGACAGGCGCTCGAGCAGGGTCTCGTCCGCGTCCCCGGCGAGCGACGGCGTCTTGTCGAGCTCGCGCGAGCGCAGCGCCTTCGCGAACGCCTGCTGGAACGTGCGTCCGATCGCCATCGCCTCCCCCACGGACTTCATGTGCGTCGTCAGCGTGGCGTCGGTGCGGGGGAACTTCTCGAAGGCGAAGCGCGGCCACTTGACGACGACGTAGTCGATCGTCGGCTCGAAGCACGCGGGCGTGGCGCCGGTGATGTCGTTGTCGATCTCGTCGAGGCGGTAGCCGACTGCCAGCCGCGCGGCGATCTTGGCGATCGGGAAGCCGGTCGCCTTGGACGCGAGCGCGCTCGACCGCGAGACGCGCGGGTTCATCTCGATCACGAGGATCTCGTCGGTGTCGGGGTTCACCGCGAACTGCACGTTGGAGCCGCCCGTCTCGACGCCGACGGCGCGGATCACGGCGAGCGCCTGGTCGCGCAGCTGCTGGTAGAGGCGGTCGGTCAGCGTCTGCTGCGGCGCGACGGTGACCGAGTCGCCAGTGTGCACGCCCATCGGGTCGATGTTCTCGATCGAGCAGACGATCACGACGTTGTCGGCGTGATCGCGCATCACCTCGAGCTCGAACTCGCCCCAGCCGATGACCGACTCGTCGAGCAGCACCTGACCGATCGGCGAGGCCTCCAGGCCGTGCGCGACGATGCGCTCGAACTGTTGCTGCGTGTAGGCGATGCCGCCGCCGCGCCCGCCGAGCGTGTAGGCGGGGCGCACGACGCACGGCAGGCCGAGCTCCGGGAGCGCCGCGCGGGCTTCGGCGAGCCCACGCTCGATGTCGACGCGGCCGC
>JASLHP010000180.1 GCA_030149625.1 Solirubrobacteraceae bacterium | reverse complement strand
CTCAAACGATGAAGCCCGGCGAGCGGTTGGCGGTCATCGACCTCGGGTCCAACTCCTTCCGGCTGGTCGTGTTCATGGCGGGCGACCGCTGGTGGAAGCGCACGGATGAGATCTATGAGCCGGTGCGCATCGGCGAAGGGCTCATGGCCAGCGGCAAACTGGGGGAGGAGCCAGTGCGCCGGGCGCTGGCGACGCTCGACGTGTTCTCGCACTTCTGTCGCGCCGCGGGCCTCGACGAGGGCTCGGTCGACGCCGTCGCGACGAGCGCGATCCGCGACGCCGAGAACGCCGCGAGCTTCCTCGAGCTGGCGCGCGAGCGGCTCGGCTTTCCGATCCGCGTGCTCAGCCGCGAGCAGGAGGCGCGCTACGGCTACCTGGCGGCCGTCAACTCGACGACGCTCAGCGACGGCAGCGTGCTCGATCTCGGCGGCGGCTCGATGCAGCTCGTGCGCGTCAAGGACAGGACGATCGAGGATTCGGGCTCGTGGCGGCTCGGCACGGTGCGCATGAGCGAGCGCTTCCTGCCGCCGAACGGCCCGGCCAAGCGCCGGCAGTTGGAGGAGCTGCGCGAGCACGTCGCGGAGCAGCTGGGGCAGGCGCAATGGCTGGCGGCAGGCGAGAACGACGAGCAGGCGGGAGGCGGGCGCCTCGTCGGCATCGGCGGGACGGTGCGCAACCTCGCGGCGGCCGCGCAGCGTGCAGCGGCGCTGCCATCCAACGGTGTTCAGGGCATGGTGATCGAGCGCGACGCGCTGGAGGCGCTCGTACAGCGCCTGGCCGCGTTGCCCGCGGCCGAGCGCGCGAGCGTGCCGGGCATCAAGCCGGCGCGCGCGGACCTGATCCTCGCCGGCGCGGTCGTCGTGCAGAGCGTGCTCGCCGCGGGCGGCTTCGACGCCCTGGAGACGACCGAGGCGGGGCTGCGCGAGGGCGTGTTCTTCGAGCGCTACCTGGCGGCGCGCGCGCAGCCGCTGTTCGAGGACGTGCGGCGCGCGAGCGTGCTCAACATGGCGGCGCAGTACCGCGCCTGTGGCGAGCACACCGAGCACGTGGCGGGGCTCGCGCTCGGCATGTTCGACGAGCTCGCGCGGTTGGGGCTGCACGACGGCGATGCGCGCGAGCGCGAGCTGCTGTGGGCGGCCTGCATGTTGCACGACGTCGGCATGTCGATCGACTACGACGATCACCACAAGCACTCGCGCTACCTGATCCTCAACGGCGGCCTGCCGGGGTTCGCGCCTGTCGAGACGGCGATCATCGCGCAGGCGGCGCGCTACCACCGCAAGGGCATGCCCGCGGCCGGTCCGATGGCGGCGCTGTTCGGCGAGGGCGATGTGGCGCGCCTGGATCGTTGCGCGACGCTGCTGCGCCTCGCCGAGGATCTCGAGCGCTCGCGCGACCAGCTCGTGCGCGCGACGAGCCTCGAGCTGCACGACGGCGAGGTCGAGCTGCGTCTGATCGCCGAGGGCGAGTCCGCCGTGCCGCGCTGGGCGGTCGGGCGCGAGCGCGAGCTGTTCGCGCGCGCGTTTCACCGCGACCTGTCAGTCGCGGCCTGACGGTCGCTGAGCGGCGCGACACTGCGTCCTCGATCGCTCGTGTGCGAAGCACACTTCGCTCACTGCGTCGTTGTCTCGCTTGCCCAGCGACGGTCAGGTGCTTGTGAGCGCACCAGCTCGTCGATGAACGCGAGCTTGGCCTCGACGGCGGCGGTGAGCACGAACGGGTAGAGGTCGCGCGCGCCCATGCTGCGGTTGATCGCGTTGAGCGCGTAGGTGAGCGGGATCCAGGCGCCGAGCATGCTGTGCACGTCCTCGGGCTCGCCGGCGGGCCGGGAGTGCAACGGCTGCGGGTCGGTGGTGGCGATCGCGGGGCCGGCGACGCGCACGCCGTAGGCGGCGGCCGTCTGCACGGTGTCGCGGATGTGCAGGTAGTGAGCAAACGTCTCCGCCCAGTCCTCCCACGGATGCATGGTGGCGTAGGCGCTGACGAAGCATTGCTCCCAGCCAGCTCGAGCGCCCTGCTCGTAGTAGCGCGCGAGCGCTTGCTGGTAGTCATCGCGCTCGTCGCCGAACAGCTCGCGGCAGCGGGCCTCGGCGGGTGTGCCGGCGCCGAGCAGGATCGGCTGGTAGTAGTGGCCGATCTCGTGGCGCAGGTGCCCGAGCACGGTCCGATACGGCTCGCCGAGCTTCACGCGCATGCGCTCGCGATGCGCCGGATCGGTCTCGTCGAGATCGAGCGTGATGACGCCGTCGGCGTGACCGGTGGTGACGGGTGTGTGGGCGCTGGAGAGCAGCTCGAACGCGAGGCCGCCTGGTCGCTCGCGCCAGCCGACGATCGGCAGCCCGATGTCGGCGAGCTCGAACAGCAGCCTGCGCTTGGCGGTCTCGGCTGTGGCGAAGCCGCCGAGGCCGTCCGTGTCGGCGTCGTTGGGACGGGTGCGCGTGAGCGCGCAGCTGCTGCACAGCTCGCCGGCGCGGCGCACGACCCAGTTGCACGCGGCCAGCTGCGCGTTTGCGCAGCGCAGCGCTGGCTTCCGGTCACCCGCGAGGTCGTCGTCCGCTGCGCGCCCATCCGTGGCGATCGCGACGATCGCGGTGCTCGCGGGGTCGTAGCCGAGCTCGCTGCCGCAGTGCAGGCAGTTGGTGCTCTCGAACGTGACCAGGTGCGCGCACACCGGGCAGGCGAAGGCGAGCACTCCGTCAGTCCTCTCAGCTCGCGGCCGCGAGCGCGTGCTCGTCGCCGGCGCAGTCGAACAGCGCGAGCCCGTAGGGGTAGCCGACGGGGCTGTGCCACAGCCAGGGCGGTAGCTCCTTGCAGGCGCCCAGGACAGCCTTCGTGGCAAGGTTGCCGCCGCGCAGCGAGTACTCGCCGCCAAGCAGGACGTAGCGCGCCTGTCCGCTTGCGACCATGTGCGCGAGCTGCGGCCCGTCGACGGCTGGATCGACGCCGCTGTAGCCGGCGAGCGCGCCGACGTCGAGCCCCATCAGCATCAGCGGCGAGCCGGTGTCAGAGGCGACGGTCAGTAGCGCCCAGCGCGAGCCTGGGCGGTGCGTGGCGACGTAGTCGAGCAGCGCGCGGTCGATCGCGAGGTCGTGCGCGTTGACGCCGTAGCCGCCGCTGCCGGCGAACGCTTTCGGGCCAGCGGCCGCGAACGTGCCCTCGACGGGCGCGAGCCACGTGGTGGCGGCGTACCGGGCCGGAACGACCAGCGCCAGCAGGAGCATCGCCGCGACCGCAGGCGCCGCGAGCCGGCGCAACGCGACCAACGCCAGGAAGCAGATCGCCGCGCCGATCGCGAGCGCGGGCACGAAGGACGTCATGTAGTGCTCGCGGTGCATCAGCACGATCTGTACGAGCACGGTGCTCGCGAGCGCGCCCGCGGCGAGCGCGAGGCCCCACAGCCGATGGCGACCGCGTGCGAGCTCGACGAGCGCGGCCGCGCCGGCTCCGGCCATGGCGCCGGTCGCGGGCGCGAGCGCGGAGACGTAGTAGGGGTGCACGATGCCCTTTGACAGGCTCAGCACGGCGGCCTCGACCACGAACCAGCCGCCGAGCACGAGCGCCGTCGCGAGCCGCGGATCACGGCGGCTGATCGCGAGCGCGGCCGTGAGCGAAGGCGTGGGCGCGGGCGGCAGCGGCGGGCGTTTGGCCGGCGCGTCGTCGTCGGCTGCGTCTCTAGACGCCGCCTGCGCCGGCGCTGCCCGCCGCCGGTCGTCGCGCCTGCGGTCGAGGAACGCGAGCGCGACGGCGGCGAGCAGCGCGAGCAGCCCGAACAGCGCGAACGGCAGCATCCAGCCTGCCTGGTCGCCGAGCCCCTTGCCGAACAGGCGCAGCAGCTTGGGCGCTTCGCCGAACGGGATCGGGTCTTTTTCCCTGCCGCTGACCTCGACGGCGGGCGCGGGCGTGGCGGCGGGTGTGAGGCGCACGGACGGCGAGGGAGCTTCGGGCGGCGCTGGGTGCGCGCGTGCGGCGTCGTTGACGGCGTGCTGGCGGGTGGCGGGCACGTAGGCGCCGGGACGCACGCTCGTGCTGTTGGGGCCGCCGGCCTGGCCTTCGACGCGGCCGAGACCGTTGTATTCGAACGTGAGGCCGATCTCGGTGTTGTTCGTGGAGCTGCCGACGTAGGGGCGCTTGGAGGCGGGAGTGAGTTCGACGAACGCGATCCAGGCGAAGGACACGACGAGCGTCGCGGCGCCGGCGACGAGCAGCTGCACGGCTCGCCGCTGCCATGAGCCTGGCGCGCAGAGGAGGTAGCCGACGGCGATGCCGGGGACGACGAGGTAGGCGGCGAGCGTCTTGGTGTTGAAGGCGAGCCCGACGACGACGCCGCACGCGATAAGTGTGCGCCAGCGGCCGGTCTCGCAGGCGCGCAGCGCGAGCGCGCAGGCGAGCAGCAGCAGCAGGATCAGCAGGGGATCGACGCCGTTGTCGCGCGAGACGGCGACGAACGAGGGGAACACGGCGAGCGTGAGCGCGCCGGCAAAGCCGGCGGCGGCGCCGAGGCGGCGCGCGAGCACGACGTACAGCAGCGCGACGGCGAGCACGCCGGCGAGCGCCTCCGGCAGCAGCAGACTGAGGGGCGAGAAGCCGAAGATCTTGGCGCTCGCGGCCTGCAGCCACAGCGCGAGCGGCGGCTTGTCGACCGTGACGAGGCCGCCGGGGTCGAACGACACGAACAGGAAGTCGTGCAGCGAGTGCAGCATCGACTTGACGCCGGCCGAGTAGAAGATGTTGGCGTAGCCGTTCTGGGCGAGCCGGTGTGTGTTCAGCACCGCGGAGAGAGCGACGGCGACGGGCAGGCCGGCGTGACGCAGCAGACTGCGAGGGTCGCTCCGGGACGGGTGTTGCTTCGCCTGCGACGCGGTGCCCTGTGTCGCCGTCGGCGGGGCTGTCCCGGTGGCGTGCTCGGAGGTCGTGGCGCTCGCCTGCGCGGGGTCGCTCACCCGGAAAGGCTCTCCACGAGCCGCTCGAGGTCGCGCTCGTCGTTCCAGGCGCCAACGGACGCGCGCAGCCATGGCCGGCCCGGGATGTTGCGCACGACGACGGCGCGCTTGGCGAGCAGCGCGCGCTCGCCCTCGGGGTCGCGACTCTCGAAGGACACGAGCGTGCTCGCCGCGCGCGGTGCAACCTTGCGTCCCGCGGCGGTGAGCAGCTCGGCGAGGCGTGCGGCGAGCGTGCGCGCGTGCTCGTGCACGGCGGCCCAGCCGGCGGCCTCGAGCACGCCGACGGCGGCGAGCGCGCAGGCGATGGTCTCGGCGTTCTGGGACATCGTGTCGAAGCGCCGCGCGTCCTCGTGCGGCTGCGCGTCGAGCCCGTCGTTGGGCTCGGCGAGGTTGGCGTAGCCGCGACGCGAGACGGAGATCCGCTCGCGCAACTCGGGACTCACCCACAGGACCCCGGTGCCGTCGGGGCCGCACAGCCACTTCTGCCCGGCGCCGGCGTAGGCGTCGCAGCCGAGCGCTTTCACGTCGACGGGAACGGCGCCGATGCCCTGGGCGCCGTCGAGCAGCACGGGCACGTCGAGCTGACCGAGCTCGGCGGGCGCGAGCGAGCCGCTGACCCAGCCGACGTGCGAGCAGGCGAGCAGGCGCGTGCGCGGGCCGACAGCGTTCGCGAGCTCGGCGAGCGGCGCTTCGCGAACCTCGACGCCGTGCAGCTCGCGCGCGGCGGACAGCGCGCCGAGCAGGCCGGGGTGCTCCTCGTCGCTCGTGACGATCTCATCGCCGCGACCGAGCTGGAGGCCACCGATCACTTGGGCCATGCCCTCGCTGGTGCACGTGGTGAGGGCGACGGCGTCGGCGTCGGCGCCGAGCGCGCGCGCGTAGGCGGCACGCAGCTCTCCATTCAACTCGGATTTGCGCTCGTGGTGTGCCATCGCGCGCCCGTGGCGCAGCTCGCGCTCGAGCTCCTGCGTCGCCGCGCGCACGGCGGCGGCTGGCAGCGGGCCGTCGGTGCCGGCGTTGAGGTACGCGACGGCGCCAAGAACGGGAAACTCCTCGCGCAACCCCGGCAGGCTCACAAACCGCGAGAATACCCGTATGGCAAGCGCCCCCGGCGAGCATCCGATGTGGGAGCCTTCGCGCGAGCAGTTGCAGGCCGTGGAGATGAAGCGTTTCATGGACTGGGCGGGCGAGCGCCGCGGCCGGCCGTTCGCCGGATACGACGAGCTGTGGCGCTGGTCGGTCGACGAGCTCGCGGACTTCTGGGCGGGCGTCTGGGAGTTCTGCGGCGTGCGCGCGTCGAGCCCGTACAAGCACGTGCTGAGCTCGCATGAGATGCCGGGCACGCGCTGGTTCGAGGGCTCGGCGCTGAACTATGCGGAGAACGTGCTGGCGCACGGCGAGGGGCGCGAGGATCGGGTGGCGGTGCTGCACTGCTCGGAGCTGCGCGAGCTCGAGGAGATCACGTGGGGCGAGCTGAGCACGCGGGTGGTGGCGGCGGCGGGCGGCCTGCGCGCGCTCGGCGTGGGGCGTGGCGACCGCGTGGTTGCCTACATGCCGAACATCCCGGAGACGCTGATCGCGCTCTTGGCGGTGGCGAGCGTCGGCGCGATCTGGTCGAGCGCGGCGCCGGAGTTCGGCGCGCGCAGCGTGGTCGATCGCTTCGCGCAGATCGAACCGAAGCTGCTGCTCGCGGTGGACGGCTACCGCCACGGCGGCAAGGACTTCGACCGCACTGCGGTCGTGGGCCGCATCCTCGCGGAGATGCCAACGGTCGAGCACACGGTCGTGTTGGATTACCTCACGGGCGCCCGCGTAAGCAACCGTGCCGACCCCGGCCATGAGAGCGGTCTTGCCGCCGCGCTCTCCAGCTCAAAAAGCTCCCGCGGTGTGATCGCGTGGCCCGAGCTGCTTGCCCGCGGCTCGGGCTCCGAGCTGGCGTTCGAGCAGGTGGGGTTCGATCACCCGCTGTGGGTGCTCTACTCGTCGGGCACGACCGGTCTGCCGAAGGCGATCGTGCAGGGTCACGGCGGCATCCTGGTGGAGCAGCTGAAGAAGGCGCTGCACCTGGACTTGCGCGCCGGCGATCGCATGTTCTGGTTCACGACGACGGGCTGGATGATGTGGAACTTCCTCGTCGGCTGCCTGCTCAGCGACGCCGCGATCGTGCTCTACGACGGCAGCCCCGCGCATCCCGACCTCG